>DASUVR010000053.1:0-19347 GCA_036378855.1 Gemmatimonadales bacterium
GAGTATCCGGTGACCTTTGCCAGCGGAGTGAGACCATGCGCCTTGGCAAACGCGAGCGAAGCAACCACCAGCGCGCTGGCCCCGTCGTTCAAACCCGGAGCATTGCCGGCGGTCACGGTGCCACCGTCCTTGCGGAACGCCGGCTTCAGCTTGGCCAGCGTCTCGGCCGTGGTGTCTCTGCGGGGCGCCTCATCGGTGCTGATGGTGGTCGGCGTCTTGCCTGGTACTTGAACCGGCAAAACTTCGTCTTTGAACTTTCCGGCGTCGATCGCAGCGATGGCTTTTCGATGGCTGTCGTATGCGAACGCGTCCTGATCCCCGCGGCTGACTCCCGCCCTCTCGGCAGTGTACTCGGCGTACTCTCCCATGTGGCAGCAGCCGAAGGAATCCCAGAGCCCGTCGTGGATCATTCCATCCACCATCGTCTGATTTCCCGCCTTGATCCCGTTCCGCATGCCGTACACGTAATGCGGAGCGCTGGACATCGACTCCTGTCCTCCGGCCACGATGCACTCCGCGTCGCCGGCCTTGATGGCCTGAGATGCGAGCATGACGGCCTTGAGACCGGAGCCGCAGACCATGTTGATGGTGACGGCAGGGATCGAGGGGGGAAGACCGGCGTGGATCTGTGCCTGGCGGGCCGGCGCCTGTCCCGACCCTCCCTGCACCACCTGGCCCATGATGACCGATTCCACCGCGGCCGGATCGACTCCGGCACGAGAAACAGCATCGCGGAGGACCATGGCGCCGAGCTGGGGAGCGGTAAAGGACGAGAGTCCGCCTAGATAGCGGCCGATGGGAGTGCGGACAGCCGAAAGAATAACGGGGGTCGTGCTATCGCTCACGTGTACTGGTCCGGTTCAGGTTCGCTGCGGCAAAAGTATGCCCGAAACGTGCGTTTGTCACCCCAACGACAACCAACGGAACGAACCTGGAGTTCCGCAAAGTCGGATCAGTTCAAGGCCAAGAACACTTCACCACAGAGGCACAGAGGACACAGAGGGATCGCTCGCCCGAATGGATCACCATCGCGGTGGCGGCGTTCCCGAAAGCAATTTTTGTGGGGGGGGGTAGTGGCCCAACACATTGCGCCAATACTCGCTACCGCGATGGAGATCCTCTTTGGCCCGAGATCCCTCTGTGTCCTTTGTGCCTCTGTGGTGAGTTTGTTGCCCGCGCGCTAGGGCACCATGAGCCGGCCGCGAACTTCCTCGGTGACCCGCTCGATAAACGCGCCGACCGGGATCACCTCCTGCTTCTTCCCCGCCCCGCGCACCCGCAGCGCCAGACTGTCCGATTCCACTTCGCGCTGCCCCAGCACCGCCATGTACGGCACCTTCTGCAGCTCCCCTTCGCGGATCCGGTAGTTCAGCGTCTCGCCCCGGGCGTCCACATGCGTGCGAAGGCCGGCGGCCTTCAGGCGCACGGCCAGCTGATTCGCCGCGTCGGCCTGGGCGTCGGAGATGGGGATCACCCGCACCTGCTCGGGTGCGAGCCAAACAGGAAACGCGCCGGCAAAGTGCTCGATCAGATTGCCAATGAAGCGCTCGAGCGTTCCAAAGATGGCCCGATGAATCATGGCCGGCCGGTGCGGCCGGTTATCGGCGCCGGTGTACTCCAGCTCGAATCGCTCGGGGAGATTGAAGTCCAGCTGGATGGTGGGGCCCTGCCAGAGCCGGCCGATCGCATCGCGGAATTTGATATCGATCTTGGGCCCGTAGAACGCACCGCCGCCTTCATCCACCCGGTACGGGATGTCTTTTCGCTCCAGTGCGCGCTTCAACATGCTCTCGGCCCGGTCCCAGATCGCGTCGTCGCCCAGCCGCTCCGGTGGCCGAGTCGAAACCTCGAAATCGAGCTCGAAGCCGAAGGTCTCCCGCACCAGCCGGTCCACCTGGTCCAGGCAGAGGAAGATCTCGTCCTCGACCTGATCCATGGTGCAGAAGATGTGGGCATCGTCCATGGAAAGGCCGCGCACCCGAAGCAATCCGTGCAAAACACCGGAGCGCTCGTTGCGGTACACATTGGCCACCTCGGAGAGCCGCAGCGGCAGATCACGGTAGCTTCGCTGCTGGCTCTTGTAGATCAGCGCGTGCATGGGGCAGTTCATCGGCTTGACCCGGTAGCGCACGTCTTCGGCCTCCTCATGCCCCGCCGCCATTGCGGGATACTGGTTGGCCTCGTACAGCGGCAGGTGCCCGGAAACCTTGAACAGCTCCTCCCGGGTGATGTTAGGGGTATACACCAGGTCGTAGCCGTGCCGCACGTTGTCGTCTTCCACGGCGCGGGTCAGGAGCCACTTGATCAGCGCCCCCCTGGGGTGCCAGAACACCAGGCCGGGACCCACCACCTCCTGGATGGAGAAGAGGTCCAGCTGCTTCCCCAGCACCCGGTGATCCCGCCGGCGGGCCTCCTCCAGCCGGTGCAGGTAGGCATCGAGATCGTCCTTCTTGAACCAGGCGGTGCCGTAGATCCGTTGCAGCATCTGCCGCTTCTCGTCGCCCCGCCAGTAGGCTCCAGCGGCATGGAGCAGCTTGAAGTGCTTGAGCCGCCCGGTGCGAGGGATATGGGGGCCGCGACAGAGATCGACAAAGGGTCCATCGGAGTAGATAGTGATCGTCTCGTTGTCGCCCAGCTCGGCGATCCGCTCCAGCTTGAGCGGGTCATCGGCAAAGCGGCGGTTGGCCTCGGCTCGGTCCACCACCTCGCGAACGAAGGGAAAATCGCGGGCGGCAACCTCGGCCATCTTGGCCTCGAGCCGCTGCAGGTCTTCGGGCGTGAAGGGGCGATCCACCTGGAAGTCGTAGTAGAAGCCGTCCTCGATCGGCGGCCCGAAGCCGATGCCGGCGCTGGGGAAGAGCTCCCGCACCGCGGTTGCGAGGATATGGGCCGAGGAGTGCCGCAGCACCTCCAGTGCCTCGGGATCGCGGTCGGTCAGGATGGCCAGGCTGCTGTCACGCTCCAGGGGACGGTCGAGGTCCCAGATCTCACCGTTGACCCGGGCCGCAACCGCGGCCCGCGCGAGACCGGTCCCGATGCCTTCGGCGATCTGACGCGGCGTGGTTCCTGCGGCAACCTCACGCCGGCTCCCGTCCGGCAAGGTGACCTGAAGAACGCTCACCGGGGCCCTTCCTGCACCGTGGGGGGAACCGCCGGCTTGGTGGAAGGCGCAAAGTAGAAGAACAATCCGATGCCGGCGATCACGATGGCCGCCACGACCATCCAGCGGAGCAGCTCGGAGCCGGATAGTGTTACCCGATCATCATCCATGGGCGACGCCCTCGCAAAAAAATTGCTGCTTTGGTTCCGGAAAAAGGTTAACTTAATGGCAGTACGATTTCTTCTGTAAGAGGATACGCGTGCGTCGAGAACAGCTGAGCGGGACCCAGATCTTTCTGTGGACAACTCTTGGCGTTGGAACCGGGCTGCTGGCCGGATTCGCCCTGAGCGAGTGGGTGGGCGGTGTGAACCCGACCCGGTTTCGCCGTGCCGCACGGCGCCTGGGTCAACAGACGCCGGTTCGCACCACCCCCGCGGCCTCAGCTCGCGCAGTCGAAGCTGCGTTGCAGGCCGAGCCAAGACTGGCGGGCTTCAGTATCGAGGCCATGGCCGTGAGCCGGGGCGCTGTCGAGCTCCGCGGCTGGGTCAAGGATCGGGGCAGCCGGACCCTGGCCGCCCGGATCGCCCGCGCTGTCCCCGGGATCGACAACGTGATCAACAGCATTCTGGTCCGCGGAGAAGACGACAGCTTTCCCGGCGGTAAGCGGGTGACCGACCAGAGCGCATGACCGAACCGCTCGCCCCACAATACAATCCATCTACCATCGAGGCCGGGCTCTACCGCTGGTGGTCTGAGCACGGCCTCTTCTCACCTGAACGGCATGCACCGGGCTCGGGTGAGCCCTACGTGATCATGATGCCGCCACCCAACGTGACCGCGGTGTTGCACATGGGTCACGGCCTCAACAATACGGTGCAGGATGTGCTCATCCGGTTCGAGCGGATGCGCGGGCGGCGCGCCCTGTGGCTGCCGGGAACCGATCACGCGGGCATTGCCACGCAGAATGTGGTCGAGCGTCTACTCGCCGAGCAGGGGTTTACCCGTTTCGACCTGGGTCGGGATGCATTCGTGGAGCGGGTCTGGGAGCACGTACGGGTCACCGGCGCCGCCATTCTCGACCAGCTCAAGGCTCTCGGCTGTTCCGCCGATTGGTCCCGGACCTATTTCACCCTGGACGAAGGGCTCTCCCGCGCGGTGCGGGAGGTATTCGTCCGGCTGTACGACCAGGGACTGGTGTATCGCGGGCACTACATCATCAACTGGTGTCCTCGCTGCCTCACCGCTCTCTCCAATGAAGAGGCGGAGAAGGAGGAAGTGGACGGCCAGCTCTGGCATCTGCGTTACCCTCTCGCCGACGGCAGCGGTCAACTGACCGTCGCCACCACCCGGCCCGAGACGATGCTGGGCGATACGGCTGTGGCAGTCCACCCGGAGGACGAACGTTACCGGAACCTGGTGGGCCGGGACGTTCGCCTGCCGCTGGTCGACCGACTGATCCCCATTATGGCCGACGACGCAGTGGATCCCAGTTTCGGCTCCGGTGCCGTGAAGGTCACCCCGGCACACGATCCGACGGACTTCGAGATCGGGCGCCGGCACGGGCTTCCCAGCATCGACATCATGACGCCGGAAGCCCGCATCAGCCTGGCGGCGCCGCCCCGCTTTCAGGGGCTGGACCGGTACGAGGCCCGCCGGCGGGTGGTAGCGGAGTTTGAGGCGGCTGGTCTCCTGGAGCGGGTGGAACAGCACCGCCATGCGGTGGGGCACTGTTACCGCTGCAACACTGTGATCGAGCCTCGGCTGTCGGATCAGTGGTTCGTCCGGATGGAGCCTCTCGCTCGGCCCGCACTCGCAGCATACCGAGACGGAAAACTGCGGTTCGTGCCCGAGCGGCGGGGCGACGACTACTCGGCCTGGCTGGAAGGCATTCGCGACTGGTGCATATCCCGTCAGCTCTGGTGGGGGCATCGCATCCCGGTCTGGTACTGCGAGTCACCTGGCTGCGGCAAGACCAGCGTCAGTCGCACCGATCTGGAGGTGTGTCCCTCCTGTGGTGGCCCGGTTCGCCAGGACGAGGACGTGCTGGATACCTGGTTCTCCTCCTGGCTGGTGCCCTTCTCCAGCCTGGGCTGGCCCGACCGGACTGCGGACCTGGAAACGTTCTATCCCGGCCACACGATGGTGTCGGCCCCCGAGATTCTCTTCTTCTGGGTGGCCCGGATGATTATGTCCGGGTTGCACTTCATGGGCCAGGTGCCGTACACCGACATCTATCTGCATGGCACCGTGCGGGACACGCAGCACCGCAAGATGTCCAAGTCGCTGGGCAACGGCATCGATCCGCTGGAGGTCGTCGAGCGCTATGGAGCCGACGCGCTCCGCTATTCGCTCATCTCCGGGATGTCGGTCGGCACCGACGTGATTCTCGATCCCAACGATCTCGAGGCCTCGTTTGCTGCCGGCCGCAACTTCGCGAACAAGCTGTGGAACGCCGGCCGGTTCATTCTCTCCAATCTGGACGGCACTCCCCGCCCGCTTGCCGGTGACGGCGCCAACGCGGTGAGCCCCGACGAGCTCACTCTGGCGGATCGCTGGATCATCGCCCGCTGCGACGCCACCGTGCGAGAGGCGACCGACGCCTACCAGCGCTTTCGCCTGAACGACGCCGCCGGAGCGATCTACCACTTCATCTGGAGCGACCTGGCCGACTGGTACATCGAGCAGGTGAAGCCGCGCCTCTACGGCGATGTTCCCGGCGGCGATGTTGCCCGAGCGGTATTGTCTCAGACCTTCGACGTGGCCCTTCGGCTGTTGCACCCGGTGATGCCGTTCATCACCGAGGCCCTGTGGCGCCGCTTTCCTGGCCGGCGGGAAGACGCGTCCATTTCCATCGCGCCGTGGCCTCGTCCGGATTCGCGGGCCCGAGCACCGGAGGCACTTGCTCGTTTTGGTCTGGTGCAGGAGTTGGTCAGCGGTATCCGAGTCATCCGTGCCGAATATGGAGTGCAACCAGGGCAGGCGGTGAGAGCGGTGGTCACTGGAGAAAACCCCGAGAATCTGGCCGCGCTGCGGGAGGAGCAGGCAACGATCGTGAAGCTGGCCAAGCTTTCCGATCTTTCCTTCCAGGAAACCAGCGATCGGGTCGGAGGCCATGCCGTGCTCTCTGACGGGACCGCGGTGTTCGTTCCCCTGGGCGAAGCCATCGATGTGGGCCAGGAGTGCAGCCGCCTGGGCTCGGAGGTGGACCGTCTGATCCGGCTGGTAGAATCGCAGGAGAAGAAGCTGGGCAACCAACAGTTCGTCTCCCGCGCGCCAGCCGAGGTGGTAGAGCGGGAGCGGCAGAAGCTGAGCACCTGGAAGGAACAGCGCGAGGTGCTGCTGAAGAAGCGGGAGCTGCTGGGGTGTTAGGAGGGACGGAGAAGGCGGAGAAGACGGAATGGGAAAGCAGGATATCTGGCCTATCTGCTCCCTCCGTCCTCTCCGTCCTCTCCGCCCTCTCCGCCCTGTACGCCTGCGCCCGCATCGAGCCACCTCCCGGTGGGCCGCCGGATCGGGCTCCGCCCCGCATCATCGCGACCAAGCCCGACTCTTTTGCCGTGCTTCGAGGATTCAAGGGCAACGCCGAATTCGAGTTCGATGAGGTGATCTCAGAGGGAGGGTCGCCCAATCGCGGCGAGGGAACCGGAGGCCTGGAAAAACTGATCGTCCTCTCGCCTACCACCGAGTTCCCCGATGTGAGCTGGAAGCGCGATCGGATCACGGTAAAACCCAAGGGAGGCTGGCGGCCCAACCGGGTGTACCGGGTGCAGCTCCTTCCCGGTGTGACCGACCTGAGAAACAACCGCAGCAACGAGGGGGTGGTGCTGACCTTCACCACCGGGGCGCCCCGGCCCCAGAACACGCTCAAGGGCACGGTGGTGGACTGGAGCACTGGCCGTCCGGCGGCCAATGCCCTGATCGTCGCAGCCCTGCTGCCAGACAGCCTGGTATATCGGGGCGTGGCCGACTCGAGTGGGCACTTTTCTTTCGGCCCCCTTCCCGCCGGGGATTACCTCGTTTCGGGCGTGCTGGATCAGAATCAGAATCTGCGGCAGGATGGGCGGGAGGCCTACGGCAGCGGCCGTGTAGCCCGGGGAAAATCCGAGGTGGGTGAGTTGTGGGCCTTCGTTCACGACACCAACCCGCCCCGCATTCAGACCGTCACCGCGGATGACAGCGTATCCGCTACCGTTGCCTTTACCCAGATGCTCGACCCGCGGCAGCGGCTCACTCCGAAGGACGCGCGGCTTCGCCTGTTGCCGGACTCCACCCCGGTTGCCATCGCTTCGCTGCTGCCCAAGCCGGTGGATGACAGCCTGCACGGACGGGCGGCCGCGCGGGATACCACGGCCGCGGACACGCTGGAAACCCGCGACTCGTTACCTCCAGGTAAAAAGCCGGCGCCCGGCCCCGCCCCCCGACCGCAACGAAGCGAGGTGCTGACCAGCCGCCCGCCGCTGTTTGACCGCCTGATACTGAGGGTCCCCCGCCCCTGGGCTCCGGGTTCGCGTCTGGTTCTCGACATCCGGGGGGTTCGCAACGTGACCGGGGTAGCGGGAACGGCCGTGGGTGTAGTTGCCGTTCCGGAGAAACCCAAGGCCACTCCTCAGGACACGACCAAGAAGCGCGCGACGCGAGATACGACTCACAAACCCCAGGCGCGTCCGCCGGCTCAGCCACCTCCGCCCCAGCCACCCCCGGCCCGGCCCAAGTAATCATGGACCAGCGCAGACAACTCCCCTCAGTGGACCGGCTGCTGCACCAGCCGGGCATCCAGCAACTGATGGAGACGGCACCGCGCAGCGCCGTTGTGGCGGCAGTGCGTGAATCGCTCGATGCAGCGCGCAGTCGGCGTGCCGGGCCTCCCGAGCGCTGGGAGGACGACGTGCGAGAACGGTTGGGGCAAAGCATCGGTGCCGGCCTGGTGCCGGTGCTCAATGCCACCGGGGTGGTGCTGCACACCAATCTGGGCCGAGCGCCGTTGGCTCAGTCCGCAATTGAAGCGATGACTTCGGTAGCAATCGGCTACAGCAATCTGGAGCTCGACCTCCCCTCCGGAGTACGGGGCAGCCGGAGTGATCACTGTCGAGTGCTGCTGCGCGCGATCACCGGCGCCGACGATGCGCTGGTGGTCAACAACGCGGCCGGAGCGTTGGTGCTGGCGCTCAATGCGGTGGCCGAAGGCCGCGACGTGGTGATCTCCCGGGGGGAGCTGATCGAGATCGGCGGCTCATTCCGCATTCCCGAGATCATGGCGAAAAGTGGCGCGCGGCTCAGGGAAATTGGAACTACCAATCGCACCCACCTGCAGGACTATAAGGACGCGCTGGATGGCGCCGCGGCGATTCTGACGGTTCACCGCTCCAATTTCGAGCAGCGTGGGTTTGTGACCTCTCCCCGACCCGCCGAGCTGGCCGAACTGGCCGATGAGGCCGGCATTCCCTTCGTCTACGACGTGGGCAGCGGGCTCCTGGCGGACCTCTCGGCCTGGGAGCTGGAAAGCGAGCCCCGGGTGCCTGAAGCGGTCGCGAGCGGGGCCGGACTGGTTGTCTTCAGTGGCGACAAGCTGCTGGGTGGTCCTCAGGCCGGCTGCCTGGTTGGGCGACAGCAGCTCATTGCCCAGTGCCGGAGGAATTCGTTGGCCCGAGCGCTTCGCTCCGACAAGCTGACCCTTGCCGCACTTGCGGCCACACTCGCGCTGTACCGGGATCCTGAAACGGCAATCCAAACCATCCCCGTTCTGGCCATGCTGACGCTCGCTCCTGAGGAGCTGGCTCGGCGCGCTTCCTTGCTTGCCTCCCTCTGCCCCGCGGCGGTCGGAGCCTCCACCCTCCCCGGCGAGTCTGCGGTTGGCGGCGGCTCGTTTGCCGGAGCATCATTGCCGACAACCGTCGTGGCGATCGATCCCGGCCCACTCGGCGCTGACGGCCTGGCCCTGCGGCTTCGATTGGGCAATCCAGCGGTGGTCGCCCGGGTATCGGCAGATCGCGTGCTCTTCGATCCGCGGACACTGCCCGAGTCGAGCTTCCCTGCGGTCGCACGAGCCATCGAGGCCGCTCTCCTGTCGTGAATCGCGCCGTCTTTCTGGATCGCGACGGAACCATCATCGAGGATGTGGGATACCTGCGTGAACCCGAGCAGGTCCGGCTGCTGCCCGGAGCCGCTGCCGCCATCGAGCGGCTGAACCGGAACGGCTGGCTGGCAGTGGTGGTCACCAATCAATCCGGCATTGCCCGCGGGCTGCTTACCGAAGGCGACTATCGCCGCACCGAGTATCGCCTGGACGAGCTGTTGGCCGAGGCAGGAGCTCGACTGGATGGCCACTACTGGTGTCCCCATCTGCCCGATGTGAGCGGGCCCTGTCAATGTCGGAAGCCCGGAACGCTGCTGTATGAACAGGCAGCCGAGCGATACGAGATCGACCTGAAGCGAAGCTGGTGGGTGGGCGACCGGGCTCGCGACGTCCTTCCCGCATCGGCCTTCGGGGGCCGCGGCGTCGTGCTGCTGGGAGAGCTGGCAGCTACCGAATCACCCGGCGCGCCGCAGCGCGTTCTCCAAGCTCGAGATCTCGCGGGCGCCGTGGACCTCATCCTCCGCTCGGACTCCTAGCTCCTGACGCTGGCGTGCCATTAGCTTCCCCGCCCATGACCATGCGGATAGCCGTGGCCGTCTCGGGCCGCGGCAGCAATCTCGAAGCACTACTGCATGCCCTGGGGGCCGGCGCACCGGCCGCGGTCGCCCTGGTACTCAGCGATCGCTCGGCTCCCGGACTCGATCTGGCGAGGGCGCGGCAGATTCCCGCCGTGGTGTTGGCCGACTCGGGCGACGGAGAGGAGTGGCTCGCGCTGCTCGGTCGGCACCGGATAGAGTTGCTGGTGCTCGCGGGCTACCTCAAGCTGGTTCCCTCTTCGGTGATCGCCCGGTATCGGGGACGAATCATCAACATCCATCCCGCGCTGCTGCCGGATTTCGGAGGTCAGGGCATGTATGGCCGGAGGGTGCATCAGGCGGTGCTCGACAGCGGCGCCCGGGAAAGTGGTGCGACAGTCCACCTGGTGGATGAAGCCTACGATCACGGAGCAACGCTCGCTCAGGCGCGGGTCCCCGTCCTCCCGGGAGACACGCCGGAACGGCTGGCCGAGCGGGTGCTGGAGCAGGAACATCGACTCCTGCCTGCGGTAGTGCTGGCGGCCGCGAAGGCGGGCCGGGTGGTGGCGTTGGAGAAGTCCCCAGTCGCCAGTCCCCAGACGCCAGAGTCTATTCGTCCGCCAGTGAGGTCTAGCGACTGGCGACTGCCGGCTAGCGACTGGCGACTGCCGACTAGCGACTGGCGACTGCCGACTGGCGACTGACGACCATGCCCCGCGCCCTCATCTCCGTCAGCGATAAACGCGGCGTGGTGGCCTTCGCCCGGGGTCTTGCCGACCTGGGGTGGGAGATCATCTCGACCGGGGGAACCGCGGCCGCGCTCCGCTCGGGCGACGTCCCCGTGATCGAGGTGGAGCAGCTAACGGGTTTTCCCGAGCTGCTGGACGGACGGGTCAAAACGCTGCATCCGATGATCCACGGCGCACTCCTCGCCCGCCGCGACTTGCCCGAACACGTCGCGGCGCTCGAGCGCCATAAGATCGTCCCCATCGACCTGGTGGCGGTGAATCTCTATCCCTTTCAGCTCACCATTTCCAATGAGAACGCCACGCTGGAAGACGCTCTGGAAAACATTGACGTCGGCGGCCCCTCCATGCTCCGCTCTGCCGCCAAGAATCACGAAGCGGTACTGCCGGTGGTGGATCCCACGGACTATCCACTGGTGCTCGAAATGCTCCGCAAGGGCGAGGTAGATCGGGACACCCGGCGAGAGTTTGCCGCCAAGGTTTTTGCTCATACCTCGGACTACGATTCCGCCATTGCGGCCTATCTCACGCCTCGGGACGATGGGCTGCCCAGCCGCCTGGGACTGGCAATGGAGCGGATGCAGTCTCTGCGCTACGGAGAGAATCCCACCCAGCGGGCATCGCTCTACGTGACCGAAGAGCCGAGAGGCATGCGGGACCTGGCTCAGCGGCAGGGCAAGGAGCTGTCCTTCAACAATCTGCTCGACATCGAAGCCGCCATGACGGCGGTAGCCTGTTGGACCACCCGGCCCGCCTGCGCGGTGATCAAGCATACGACGCCCTGCGGCATCGCGGTCGCCGGTTCGGCACTCGATGCCTTCAAGAGCGCCAGAGCGACTGACCCGGTTTCGGCCTTCGGCTCGGTGGTCGGCTTCAACACCGTTGTCGACCGGGTCACCGCCGCGGCGATGAGCGATCTCTTCGTTGAGGTAGTGGTCGCCCCCTCTTTTCACGCCGAGGCGCTCGAGGTTTTCGCCGGCAAAAAGCAACTCCGAGTGGTGGAGTTGCCGGTGAGCGCGGCTGTGGGCACGCTAGACTTCAAGCGGGTGCGCGGCGGTTTCCTGGTGCAGGACCGGTTTTACTTCGATCCCTCGGAGGAAGGCTGGAAGGTTGCGACCCAGCGGCAGCCCAGCGAATCCGAGTGGAACGATTTGCGCTTCAGCTGGGCCGCGGTAGCCTCGGTCAAGTCGAACGCCATTCTGCTGGCCCGGGGGGAGATGGCTATCGGCATTGGCGCAGGCCAGATGAGTCGGGTGGACAGCGTGTTCCTCGCGCTGCACAAGGCTCGGCAACAGGGCTGGGACCCGGCGGGCAGTGTGCTTGCCTCAGATGCGTTCTTCCCTTTTGCCGACAGTATCGAGCTCGCCGCCGAGGCCGGAGTCACCGCCATCATCCAGCCCGGGGGATCGGTGCGGGATAACGAGGTCGTAAGCGCGGCCGAGCGCAGCGGAATAGCCATGGTCATGACCGGCCGTCGGCAGTTCAGACACTAAAGCCCGGCCCCCATGGGCCGGGTAAGCTGGAAATGCAGATACGTGAAAGGTGCAAACGTGACGGCGACAAGCGCGAGTTCAGCGGCAAGGGGTGAGCCGGCAGGGTCCGGGAGTGTGGATCAGGAGAAGCCACCCTACCTGTGGGCGGGCCTCACTGCGATCGTTGTGCTGGCGATCTACCTGGCGACGCTGGCGCCCACCACCGCCTTCTGGGATACCTCCGAGTACATCGCCGCAGCCAAGGTACTGGGCATCCCTCACCCGCCGGGCAATCCCCTCTTCATCATTCTGGCGCACAGCTTCGGTCTGCTGCCGCTGGCCGCGTCATACGCGGTGCGAATCAATCTGTTCGCTGCAGTCACCAGCGCTGCGTCCGCCGGGCTCTGGTTCCTGGTGGCGGAGCGCTGGCTCAGGGGCATCGTCGCGCCGCGCTGGGCTCGCTACGCCGCTGCCTTCGGCGGAGTTCTGGTGGGCGCTACCTCCTGGACGGTGTGGAACCAATCCACCGTGAATGAGAAGGTGTACACGGTATCGTTGCTCTCGATTGCACTGGTGATGTGGCTGGTGGTGCGCTGGGGAGACGATGAGCCTGGCACTCACCGGGATCGCTGGCTGGTGCTCATCGCCTATGTGCTGGCGCTGACATCCACCAACCACCTGATGGGAGTGCTGGCCCTTCCCGCGCTGGTAGTCTACGTGCTCTGGACCGATTGGCGGACCGTGCTCCGCCCCTGGGCCATCGTGACTTTTTATGCCCTGCTCCTGGCGTTGACCGGAGAGTGGATTGCCATGCTGCACGGAGGCGCGTCGGGCGGCCTCCTGATTCTGCTCACCCTGGGAGTGCTGGGATACGCGCTGTGGAAGACACCGCGTGATCCCCTGGTCTATCTCGGCCTGCTGGCCGTCATCGTGGGTATTTCGCTCAACTACTTCTGGCTACCCCTTCGGGCTGCCCAATACCCGGCCATCAATGAGGGCGAGCCGGTCGGATTTTTGAGCCAGTCGCTGCAGGACGTGCTGAACCGGGTGCAATACGGCAAACCGCCGTTGTCTCAGCGACAGGCGACGTTCGGCGCCCAGCTGGCGAATTTCTGGCAGTACTTCTCCTGGCAGTTCGCCCGCGACTGGGGACAGCTCGGCGCCGCGGCGACCGTGGTGTTTACCCTGTTGGGCCTCACCGGCTTGTGGGAGCTCTGGAAGCGCGATCGCCGTGCCGGCATTGCCTGTGTGGCTCTGCTGGCGACGCTCTCGCTCGGGCTGGTCTACTACATGAACTTCAAGTATGGGTTCTCCCAGTACCCCGGCGAGCCTTCCCTTCCCCGCGAGGTGCGCGAGCGCGACTACTTCTTTGTGGGCTCGTTTGCGGTCTACGGTGCGTTCGTAGCGCTGGGACTGGGTGCGCTGATGCGTGGCATCGTCCAGTTTCTCCGCGACCGCGGTACAGCCGCCAGCCGATGGGCCATGGCTTCACCGGTTCTGGCCCTCGCCCTGATTCCCCTGCTGGGGAACCACGTCACCGCCAGCCGGGCGCACGAGACTGTCCCTCGAGACTTTGCCTACGACATTCTCCAGTCGGTCGAGCCCTACGGAATTCTTATCACTGCCGGGGACAACGACACGTTTCCGCTCTGGTATGCTCAGGAGGTCGAGGGTATCAGGCGAGACGTCACGCTGGCCAACCTCTCCCTGATGAACACCCGATGGCACCTCCGTCAGCTCCGGCGGCGTGTGACGCCGGCCTTCGACCCGTCCAGGGCGGCCTCTTTGTGGAAGCCGACGGAGGAACCCGGAGTAGCGCTCACCGATTCGACCGACAACGGCAAAGAGGCAGGTAAGTGGCCAGTGCCGACCCAGCCGGTGTTTAGTTTGACCGAGGCTCAGCTGGACAGTCTGCCCGAGGCGATGCAGGTGCCGGCCAAGGGAGGCATAGCCTTCGGGAACCTGCGGCTCGACTTCGGACAGGACGTCCTCATGCTCCAGGATCTCGCGTCGATCTTTCTGATCCGCGACAACCTGGGCAAGCGTCCGGTGTACTTCAGCTGGAGCGATGGCGGATACCCCGATCAGACACTGGGTCTCAGCCAGTACCTGGTGTCACAGGGCTTCGTGCGGAAGCTGATGCCCAAGCCGGTGGTCCCCAACGACTCGATTGTGCTGAATCCCAGCCTGGGGTACCTCGACGTACCCCGCACCGAGAAGCTTTTGTGGGACGTGTATCACTGGAGGTCTGCCGCTCGCCCGCGGCCCCGGGGCTGGGTGGACCAGCCCTCGAGCTCGATCCTTCAGCTGTATGCGGTGGTGTACGGCGGTGCGGCAAAGTCGTTGGCAACAGCAGGACAGAAGGCGGAGGCAGCGCGGGCAGATTCAGTAGCGAATGCGGTGAGCCGGAGCCTGGGTCGGGGAAACCCGTTCTAGTCGATCCGGTGTGGCCTGACCACGGCGGTGCGGCCCACCAGCTGTGATGCACCGCCGTTCCAGGTCTCCCAGGTAAGGGGACAGCCGCGGCCGAACGGCGGAGCGGGATGGCCGGGCCGGCCAATCAGGTCGTGCAGCATCTCGTGACGGACCACCATCTCATCCATCGACCAGTCGCTGGCCAGAAAGATGTGGTGATCACTTCTCCAGTGCCCGGCGCACTGCCCGCTGGAGCAGGAGAAGCTGGAGCCCTCGATGGTGGACCAGCGCACCCGTTCGAAATCTCCGCTCAAACCGGAACACGCCTGGGTCTTCGCCCACCATTCGCGGTATACCGGGGGCGGATCCAGTGGGGTATCGCCCACCGGGTCGAAGCCACACCCGGTCAGGCCCCCCAGTAGGAGCGCTGCCCAACCCAGCCGCGCCAACATCGATGTGGATCGCATCCGCTCTCCGACGGACCAGTGACTGGCGGACGCACCCGTGCGCCCTCCGAGGTAACTCTGGTATCGGCAGAATAGGCTGGGGACTAAAGGTGGAGACCCGCGAGGAAAAGCCGGAGCCGGCCCGAACGGGCCGGCTCCTCTTTGCTACTTCTTACACGCCTTCTTGGGCATACCCTCGGCGATCTTCTTGAGGTCGGCCAACGCTTCCTTGATTCCGGGGCGTTTGATGTACTCGGTGAACGTGTCGTCGTACTCCCACATGAAGAAAGCACAGAGCGGTGCCTTCGTCATGAACTTGGTTCCCCACTCTCTGAGCTCGTCGGCATTCATGGCGAACTTCCCCTCGGCCCGGCCAGGAATTCCGCTGGTTGGGCTGCCGCCGTTGAGCACATTCAAGCCGCCAATCAGGGCAAGGTTCAGATCGGCGGCACCCTTGGCCATCTCGTCGATGAATTGGTCCACATCGCCCAGCCGCGCCAGGTAGTGAATCCGCACGGCATCGAGATACTTGTACTGGAAGCCGCCCGCCTTGAGGTAGTCCGGCCACGCCCGGATGATGGCGGGCATGGTGGGCCAGACCTCCTTGCTGTACCGGGCCATCTCGTCGATTTCCGCCGGACTGACCTGGTGGCCGTTCCAGTTGGATCGGTCGCTCGGCTCGTCCATGAGGAAATGACCGACAATGGTCCCCTCATCGATGTACTTCTGCAGATCGAGATTCCGATACCGGTCGACCCGCGCCTTCCAGATCGACATGTTGAAGCCGTTGGCATCCCGGATGTTGGTCTCTTTACCCGTGAAGTTGATCAACACCCGGGTATTGCTGCGCCGAGCCCTCTCCAAATCCATGATCAGGGTGTTCGGGTTCCCGGACAGAATGGTGCCGTTGAAATCCGAGGTAAACGTCTCGGTCGGCTGTTGGGCCGGGCCGAACGGGATACCGGTGTACGTCGGATCGTACGGCGGCAGATTGGAGCTGGTATCTGGCGGTGTTGGGGGTACGCTGTCGACCGGCGGCGTGACGGTAGTGTCCGTGCCTGAGGTGTCGGGCGGTGGTTGGGTTGGAGTAGAGTCGCTCCCGGTGGTGTCCGGTCTCCCAAGGTCCGTGTTCGGACCCGAACTGTCACAGGCGGCTGCGCCCAGGAGAAGCGCGATAAGTGCGAGGCAAGAACGAGGTTGCGGCATACTATTATGGCTCAAGCGCCCTGGGGGTGGTAAACCTGCCAAGGGGGCGCGGTGGGCTGACCGTCCCGGCGGCATCTGATTCGAGGGATTCGAATGAATCCGATGTGTAAAGATTTGCAGTGCACCGGCATGATTGTCAATGTCTGAGTACAATTGTCGGCTTAATTCGTTGTGTGTTTTTTGTGGGTGGTGCGCTGCGGAACGTCTCCACTCCACTTAGCAGATTGCCTGAACTTGCGCGGCCAAGTCAAAGGGATCCAAGAATTTGATGGAAGTGACCCGGATCACATCAGAGGCCGGTCACAGCGTGTACAAGTCGTTATTCCCCCAAACCGTAAGGAGTAGCATATGCGTAACAGCCGAGCCGTTAGTGGAATCCTGGCAGCGGGGCTCGTTGCGGTCGGCGCCCTCGCCGCTTGCAACTCTTCCAACCGCAAGGCGGGCAGTGAGCAGAGCCAGGCGGCCTCGGCTGATTCTTCCGCCGACACTGCAGCCAAGACCAGCACCCCCGCGGCGGCCCCTCAGGGCGGGCTGACCGATGCCAACATCGTCGCCCTGCTCGATGCGGCGAACAAGGCTGATAGCTCGGCTGGAGCCCTGGCCGCCAAGAAGGCCACGAACGGCGAAGTGAAGGCCTTCGCCCGATTGATGATGTCGGAGCATCACGCGCTTAGGGCCGCCGGCCAGGCCTTGGCCAAGCAGCTCGGCGTAGAGCCCAAGGCGCCGGAGCGGGATCCGCTAGCGCCCTACGTCGCGAATGAAATAAGGACCCTGCAGAGCACGGCAAAGGGAGCTGAGTTCGACCGGGTGTACATCGACAACGAGGTGAGTGTTCACCAGGCGGTGCTCGACCTGGCAAACCAGGCGCGGGTCACCACCCAGACCCCACAGCTCAAGGAGCTGATCGAGAAGGCCGTTCCGGTGATCCGAAAACATCTGGATCAGGCAACGGAGCTCCAGAAGAAGCTGTCGCCCGCGGCGTAAATCAAGAGTCCCCAGTCGTCAGTCCTCAGTCGCCAGTTGGTGGTTTCGGTAACTCCCATTTCAACTGGCGGCTGACGACTGGCGACTACTTATATGCCACCCGCCAAATCGTTCCCCTCTGATCATCCGAGATGTACAGCGCACCATCGGCCCCAACTGCGAGACCCGCGGGGCGGTGGGCCGCATTGCCAGGATCTTTTGCGCTACCGGCAAACCCATCGGCGAAAACCCGGTACTCACCCGATGCATTTCCCTGTGACATCGGCTGGAAAACGACGTTATAGCCTTCCTGGGGCTCCGGGGCCCGATTCCACGATCCGTGAAATGCGATGAAGGCCCCCCCACGGTACTCCTGCGGGAACATGCTGCCGTTGTAGAACACCAACCCATTGGGCGCCCAGTGCGCCGGAAATGCGGCGACAGGGCCCAGCTTGCTGGCGCAGCGGCCTTCGGTCTTCTTGTCACCGCCGTACTCGGGCGCCAACACCAGCCGCTTCAGGGTGGGATCGTAGTAGCAATAGGGCCAGCCGTAGTCCCCGCCCTGCCGGATATGGAGCAGCTCCTCCGCCGGGAGATTGGCACCTTCCTTCGGATTATAGAGTTTGGTCCAGTCGCCCAATTGGTCGCGGCCGTGCTGGGTGGCGTACAGCGTGCCGTCATCCGGATAGAAGGCGAGCGCTCCCGCGTTCCGGATTCCGGTGGCGTAGCGCTGTGCCGGGCTCCATCGCTGTCCGGGCTGGTGACTGAAGCGCCAGATCCCGGCCCGCTGATCCAGCTCACGGCAGGGATCGTGACCCGGAGATTGCCCTTCCCGGTCCTTCACCTGACAAGAGTTGGTGGCCGAGCCGATGTTGACATAGAGGCTCTTGGCGTCGACCGCGATCGGGTGCATCGGGTGTCCGCCCTTCGTCACCAGGCCGGACACGATCACCTCGGGTTTGCCCGCAGGAACCGGATCGCTTTCCGACACCCGATAGCGGACGATGGTGCTGTCGGCCTCGGCATACAGCTCGCCGCCGTTCAAGGCGATCCCGGTGCCACCTTTGCTGCCGGACTCCCTGGCGCTGCCGAAGCGGCGGATTACATCGGCTCGGCCATCGCCGTTGGTGTCGCGCAGCGCGACCAGATATCCGCCCGCAGGCACCCGCCGGGTTGTATCATAGGGCGAGTGCCAAGTGTTGGCGTAGATGGTTCCACCGGGACCGGCCGCGAGGTGACGGGTCGACCCAAGGTTCTCGGCGAAAACCGTAGCCGTGAAACCGGAGGGCAGCTTGAGCTGCACCTGACCGCCGGCTGTCGCGGTGCTTTGCGCCGGATCGGACCTACTGCTGTCAGAAGCGGGTCGGCCGCGCTCGCCGTTGCTGCACCCCAGCGCTAGTGTCGCGGCGCCAGCCAGTAATACGGTCTTCATTTGTCACTCACTTTGTAGATGCTGAGACGATTCCCTGAATTCTCCGGCACAACCAGGAAGCCGCGTTTGCGGTCGACGATCAAATCGGCCGGTGACTGAAGGCCGCCCATGATCTTGACCGGCTTGCCTTGCTCCCGCTGAGCCAGGAACAGATCTCCACCCACGTTGTCGCTGATGTAGAAGGCCGCGCCCGAAGCAGCATCGATGCCGTCAGCGGAGCCGAGCCCTCGAGCCAGCTCTCGCCAGTTACCCATTCCGTCAGTCACGGAGAGCACCCCCGTTCGATATCCTACCGTGTACAAGGTGTCTCCACGGCCGGTGAACAGACCGTTTACGCTGGACTGCGCCCGCACGGTGTCGCTGCCGGGCACTACCGTCGGTGGTTTCCCGGGTGCCAGCCGGAACACCGCGCCGTGTCCTCCAGCGGTGGAGTCACCGGTGTCGCTGACGTAGAGGGAGCCACTGGAGCCGGCGGCGAGATCATTGAGAAAGTGAAGTGGGCGGGGAAAGCTCTTCGCGGGATATACCAGCTCGATCTTGCCGCGGGTTACCCGATACACACCCTTGCGATCGGCCACCCACAGTGTGGAGCCGACGAACAGCACCCCGCAGGGATCTTCCAGTCCGCGGGCGTAGACCTCCGTAGTGCCCTTCTCCGGATTCACCCGGTACACCGCCCCGTCGGTCCCGTTGTCGAACTTGCCGAAGGCGCTGACGTACCAGGCCCCATCCGGGCCCACGGCGACGCTCTCGGGACCCGGGATCGAATCGATGACCCGGACGCGGACTCCGAGGTGAGACGGCTCCTGGCTCCAGAGTTGGCCAGGGAGGAGGCAAAGAAGCACTACGAGAGTGAAGCGCATACCATTCCTTTCCTTCTGCAAAAAAGACGGAGGGGCCCTCGTTGGACTCAAGGCCC
>DASUVR010000054.1:0-4064 GCA_036378855.1 Gemmatimonadales bacterium
ATCAGTTGACAAAATCACCCCGCTACATCGGGCGCAACTTCTGACGTACTTAAGGCTTCACAATCTCTGGCTCGGTCTTCTCCTGAACTTTAACGTTGAAGTTCTTCGCGATGGCGTCCGGCGGGTTCTGAACGGATAAACCCTGGTCTACTTCGTGTCCTTAGTGCCCTTCGTGCCTTCGTGGTGAATAATCATCTAATGCCATCTACGTTCTCACCTTGGCGAGAAGAACTAGTCCCGCAAATAGAAATACCACGTTTGGTATCCAGGCTGCTACGGTCGGATCGATCAGCCCGCCCGCGCCAATAGCCTTGGTGATCTGCACAAACAAGAGAAAAATCACGGTGGTGCCGAGGCTGATCGCTATGCCAACCGCCGCGCCGGCCCGAGGGGTCGTCACTGCCAGCGGGGCACCGAACAGGGCAATGATCAGGCAAGTCGCCGGCAGTGCCAGTTTCAAGGCCTGTTCCACGATCAGCTTGTTGGCGTCGTTCCCCGAGCGCTTCAGCGCGTCGATATACCGGCCCAGCTCGGCATAGCGCATCTCATCCGGTGCCTTGGACTCCGCCAGCAGGTCGGTGGGTGCCTGGTGCATGGCTCGAAGCCGCATGGTCCGGAAAGTGAACGTGGCCTGTCGCGCCGGCCCCGCTATGATCCGGCTGGCTCCGTGCCGTAGCCGCCATACTTTGAGCGAGTCGTCGTAGGTGGCGCTGTCCGCGGTCAGAACCAGGCCTGGGTAATTCAGGCCGGTGCCTTGTCGCTCGAGCATGAGCTGCTTGAGCTGGCGGTTGGCCACATCGAGCGAGCGGATGGTGTAGACCCACCCCTGGTCTCCCCGGTACACAAAATTGAACCGCGTCCGGGTCGGCCGAGCCTGTTTGGCTTTCTGGATCTCCAGCTGGCGCGCGGTGGCGCCCGGTGCCAGCTCACCCACTACAAAGGCCAGGACCGATGCCATTGCCGAGGCAATGAAGATGGGTCGCATCAACCGGTGGAAGCTCTGACCTCCCGCCTTGGCTGCGGTAAGCTCCGAGTGCCGACCCATTGCGCCGACGGTGAAGACGGTGGCAAAGAGCACTGCCGCCGGCATCACGATGAATGCATTCTCCGGAATGGAATAGATGTAGCTGACCACGATCTCCTTCATGGTAAGACCGCGGTCCAGTAACCGGTTCAGCGTGTCCGTCAGGTTGATCACAATCGAGACCAGCGGAAATCCGAGGGCGGTCAGGGCAAAGATCCGGACCCAACTCTGCAGGACGTAGCGATCGAGATGGCGGAGGCCCCTGGGCCGGAGCCGCCGGAGCCGCGCGAGCCATGCCTTCACCGGATAACCGCTGCCCGAATCCGGCGTAGCAGGTGCCGGACCCCATCCAGAATTTCCTGGAAGTCACCTCCCCGGGTGGTGCCGGACTCGCGGCTCACCCGAACCAGTCCCAGGATCCCCAGTACGGTAAGCACGATGTTGGGTGCCCACATTGCTACCCAGGGAGCAACCAGCCCGCGGTCGGCCAGGCTCTCTCCGGCGGTAAGGCCCACGTAGTGGATCGAGAAGACCGCTAGTCCGCCGCCGATCACCAGGCCGATTCCTGCCCGGGGAAAACGAAGGGCCATGACGATGCCGACGATCACGAAGGAAACGCAGGCCAGACTGATTGCCCATTTCTTGTGGACCTCGACCGCATAGCGATCAGCCTTCCGGTCTGCCTCCCGCACCCGATCCGCGGCCGACGTGGCCTCGGACCAGCTGGACAGCCTGACCCTTGGCCGTGATGGAGGAGGACGGAGCGCAGGCTTCAGAGGAACCGGTGCCGTCTTCACAGCGGGCTTCGCAGGAGCCGCCCCCTGGCGCGGCTTTGATCGGGCGCGGGGAGCCGGCTGCTGTGCACTGGACTGAGCTTTGGCCGTCTTGGGTAGAATGAGATTCTGGAAAGACTTGAACCAGCCGCAGTAGCCAGCCGAGGTCTTCGGTGGCTCAACCGGAACCCTCTCGACCCGAGGCAGGTTGAGCAGCACCCGGAGATCGTTGACCACCAGCAGAGATCGTTCCTCCCGAGCCTCCTCTTGCTGCTGTCTCGAGTCGCGGATCACGTCGAGCATCTCGCAGGTGCTCATCTCGCGGTCTCCCCGGATAGACTCGCTGGTGTTTCGCTGCAGCTGGTCATACACGTTCTTGACCCGGATGTCGTTCACCGAGAAGTAGGTCAGCTGAAAACGGGTGGGCTCAGCCGGCCGGTACTGGTGGATCGATCCATCGTAGAGCCGGAGGCTGAGATCGGTTTGGCCCTCTGCGTATGCCATGGAGCCGCTGTCGGCGTAGATGATTCGCCGGCTGGCCTCTCCTCCCACATCGTAGATGGTCACCCCGCGCATCTTCCCGGTGGCAGCATCGATGCGGCTCGCCCGAAGAAAGTACTGGGACGGAGGCACCTCGTTGATAACCTGTTCTCGAAGCTCGAAGGTGGGTTTCTTCCGGCCGATATCGATCAACAAGGCCCGGAGCCGGGCGTTGCTCCGGGGCAGCACCTGATCCACGAACGCAAAGTTGAACGCGGACATGCAGGCGCCCCAGATCAGCACCGGGAAGAGCACCTGGTAGGCGCTGATGCCGCTGGCTCGCATGGCGGTGATCTCGTTGTCGGCCGCGAGATGGCTGAAGGTGTACAGCACCGCCAGAAGCACAGCCATGGGTAAGGTCATGGCAATGATGAAGGGAAGGCTCAGGGCAAACACTTCCCCAATCACGGTCCAGGGCAGGCCCTTGCCAACCAGAGCGCCAAACTTCTTTGCGATCTGGCTCAGCAGCATCAAACTGGTCTGGGCCGCCAGGGCAAAGACGAACGGCGCAGCCAGCTGCCGCAGGAGGTACCGACTGAGCAGTCTCACCTGAGCTAACTACTCTGGTTGTAGGGGTTTGGTCCGGCCATTATATTTGCCTATCTTCAACAACGCTCACGACTTATCGCTGTGTTCCGCTAGAGTGGCGCGCCTTCTCGTCGCCCTGTTCTGCTTCATCACGATACCGCGGGTTCTGGTGGGCCAAGCCGACACGGCTCGGGCCGACACTGTTCCCTTTGGGGTCCGGCTCCGCTTTGCCACTCCTGGACTCACCCTGAAGGAGCCAGAGCAGCTGCGTGCTCCCTGGCTCGGCGCTGAGCGGCTCACGCCGGTGCTTCGGGGATTTGCCTGGGACAGCACGGTAGCCACAGTGCTCGACTCCACCCGGCAAGAGCGATCCGTGTCCCAGCGGCTCCTGACCCTCTACGGCGAGCCACTTCAGCCCCTCCCTTCTGAAGAAGAAGAGGAGGCGCAACAGCCGTCCAAGGGTGCGCTGGGGCTCTCCAAGAAGTATGCCGACCTGGCCATGGACGGCCAAGTGAGACTGGAGATCCGAACCGATCGGCTCAAGAACGAGCGCTGCGCTCCCGCGCTGCTGCTCGACCCCAACTCGGGTTGCCAGGGAGGATTCAAGCCACCTCGCCTCGACAATCAGGTCAATGTCAGGTCGGGCGGCGTGATCGGGCAGCGGGTCCATCTCGCGGTCGACTACGACACTGAACGGGATTTCTCCGCCAATAACAACATCCAAGTCTACTACCAGGGCCTGGAAGACGAGATCGTTCGGCGCATAGAGGTGGGTACCGTCACCTTTCAGCCGCCCCAATCCAGGTTCATCACCGCGGCCATCCCGGCCAACAACTTCGGGGTGAACGCCCGGTTCGAGGTGGGGCCTCTTCAGTTTCAAACCCTGGCCGCTACCCAGAAGGGAAGCCAGGTCGCCGAACGGGTCTACACCATTGGCCAGACCACCAGCCAGCCCCAGGACCGGCAGCTTCGTGACCTGGACTTCGAGACTGGACGCTTCTTCTGGGTGGTGGACCCAACCACAGCCATCCCCAACTATCCGGCCATCGATATCCTGAATCTGAGCACGGCCGGGCTTGCCCCGGCGGTCCAGCCGGTCCAGGTGCGGGTTTATCGCTATCGGCCTCCCCAAACCGAGAGCGGTGCCGATCCGAATCTCGGCGGCATCACCGCCTTGGCCCGGACCATCGATCCGGCAC
>DASUVR010000055.1:0-15268 GCA_036378855.1 Gemmatimonadales bacterium
CACATTGGGGGACAGCCGCTCCGGCTCGGCTGCGGCAATCCGCTGCAGGGCCTCAAGATCATACCGCTGGCGCCCGCGACGGGTGATATAGCTGCCATCGTCCAGCAGCAGCCGATCTCTCCCCATTGGCCCTTCCAGCATGACCAGCGTGGCGCCCTGCCCGACCGGCACTCCCGGGTCCATCCCCAGGGTCACGAGCTCATGCTGGCGATGCTCCAGATCGGCGTCCAGTTCGCGGGTGAGTCCCAGTGCTCGGACGAGGTAGCGCGCTGCCGCCCGTTTTACCGCAGGATGAGTACTGTCGAGACACATGATTCCGGCTGGCGCGAGCAGTTCGGCCAAAGCTCCGGCAAAGCCGGCAGCAAGGCTGAGCTCCGGCCGATAGTGCCGGCGCAGCCATTCGACGGTCCAGGTGCGAAATTCGGATGCGGGGAGGTCGGCGGCGAAAGTGTCCAGCAACTCCAGGATCGAGCTGCCCAGCTGCTCACGATAGAGCGGTGTCAGGGGCGCATCCGGTGCGCGGGCAGGAAGGGAGACATGGCGTACGGTGCCGTCGGCGGTGATCCAGCTGGTGTGACTGGCCTCGGCAAAGTCGTGATCGTCTCCCGCCACCCAAAAAACCGGAATGACGGGCCGCTGCCACTGCCGCTCGAGTATTCGGGCAAGACCAGCAGTCGAAAGAGCCTTGTAGATGGTGTACAGCGGACCAGTGAACAGTCCCGGCTGCTGGCCAGTGGTCACCACCAGTGCACCGGGTTCACGCAGGCGAGCCAGCGCCGTGTCGCGGGCGGGACTGGCCACGAAAGCCTCGGCTAGAGCCGGATCGAAGGCCCCTTCTCTGAAGGAGGGAAACTCTGCAATCGAGCGCAACGGCGTCGGTACCAGCCGCAAGGTCACGCGACCTGCCCCATCAGGATTGAGCGAGGTGATCCGGCAGTGAAGGGCGCAGCGTCATAGTCACCAAAGCGCTGCCGAATCCGCACCCCTGCGCTCTCCACCATTTCGGAGATCTGGTCCGGCTCAAACAGCCGCACGCGCTCGAGATACTGGCGACCAGTTGGGGCCTGAATCCGCTTGCACACGTACCGCCCATCCGGCGACACTGACCGAGTCACTCGAATGGAGTGTCCGTCCAGCTCCAGGGTCTCCTGCGGCACCAACTGACGCCGAACGGACGCGGGATTCAAGAAGTCCAAGACGAACCACCCCCCTTGCCGCACCGTGGAGATCATCTCACGTAAAGCCCGTGCGTGCTCGTCGTCACGCTCGAAATAGCCGAAGCTGGTAAACAGATTGACCGTGAGGTCCATTGAAGCGGGACGGACCGGGAGCCAGCGCATGTCAGCCCGGATGAGAGGCGCGGTAGTGATGTTCCGAGCCAGTCGCAACAGCGTCGCCGAGAGATCCAGCCCGAAGCAACAGGCTCCTGCCTGGACGAACGCCCGGGCATGCCGGCCCGCCCCGCAGGCTACATCCAGAACCCGCCACCCTGGGCGAAGACCGACCGACCGGCTGATGAGGGCCACAGCACGGGCAGCATCGGCTTCATCACGATGCGGATACAGCCTGAGGTAGTCTTCACCGAACCACTCTTCGAACCATTCGGCCATGAGTCGAGTAGCGCAAGTGTAGAGTCAGCGAGTGTTTCTAGACTCCCTTGTGGTACGGCTCTCCGCGGAGAATCGTAAAGGCCCGGTAAAGCTGCTCGCAGAGAATTACCCGGGCGAGCTCATGAGGAAACGTAAGCGGCCCCAAACTCCAGCGGGCTGACGCTCGGGCGATCACCGAAGAATTGAGGCCGGAAGAGCCTCCTATCACAAAGGCAAGCGGCCGGCCCTGCAGCAGCCAGCCCTCGAGCTGACGGGCCAGCTCTCGGCTGGACCATCCAACACCCTCCCGCGCCAAGGCAACGACCGTGGTGCGATCGGGAATCTTTACTTCCAGCCTGGCGGCCTCCTCCGCTCGTTGGACAGCGGTGTTGGGTGCCCGGCTGGCCTCGCGGACCTCCTGCTCGCTGAGATGAGCGTAGCGGCGTAGCCGGCGGATGTAGTCGTCAGCGGCCTGACGGTAGTAGGGCCGGAGCTTCCCCACCGCTACGATCTCGATGTCCACGCTCTACCTCTCCGCCTTCCGTCGCCCCTGCCTCCCCTCGACCCGTCCAGCCGGCTGGCCAGCCATCAGGCATACATCCCCCTGAGTCGGTGTACCGCGGCCACCCGCTCGATCGCCTGCATGTATGCCCCGATCCGCAGGTTGATGCCGTGCCGGCCGGCCATGGAGGCAACTTCCTCGAAGGATTGCATCATGATCCGCTCCAGCCTCTGGTTCACGGTGTCCTCGTCCCAGAAATATCCTCCCCGATCCTGAACCCATTCGAAGTAACTGACGGTGACCCCTCCCGCGTTCGCCAGAATATCGGGGATGACGAAAACGCCGTTTTCTTCCAGAATCTTGTCCGCCCCGGCGGTGGTGGGACCGTTTGCCCCCTCACAAATGATCCGGGCCTTGATGTCGCCGGCGTTGTGGCTGGTGATCACGTTCTCCAGCGCGGCAGGCACCAGCACATCGCAATCCAGGGTGAGCAGCTGTTCGTTGGTAATCTTTTCGGCCTCAGGGTAGCTGCTCACAAAACGGTGCTGCCTGACGTGCTGAACCACGTCGCGCACTCGCAGGCCGTTGGGATTGTAGATCCCCCCCGACTTGTCGCTGACCGCAATGATCTTCATGCCCTGCTGCTCCATCAGCGCCGCGGATACTGAGCCCACATTGCCGAATCCCTGGACCGCTACCCTGGTGCCCTGCACCGGCATCCTCAGGCGATTGAGCGCCTGGCGGGTCACGATCATGCATCCGCGTCCCGTTGCCTCCCGTCGGCCGAGCGACCCACCCATTTCCACTGGCTTGCCGGTGACGACAGCGGTTACGGTATGCCGCTTGTGCATGGAGTAGGTGTCCATGATCCAGGCCATGACCCGCTCATTGGTATTCATGTCGGGCGCGGGAACGTCGGAATCGGGACCCAGAACTTCGATGATGGCGGAGGTATATCGGCGGGTAACTCGCTCCAGCTCGGCGTTGGACATACTGGCCGGATCACACACCACACCACCCTTGGAGCCGCCGAAGGGGATGTTTACCACGGCGCACTTCCAGGTCATCCACGCGGCCAGCGCTTTCACTTCATCCAGGGTCACGTTCAGGTCGAATCGAATGCCGCCTTTGGCCGGGCCGCGCGATGTGTTGTAGAGCACCCGATAGCCGGTATAGACATCCACCTCGCCGTTGTCCCGCAGGATCGGGACGGAGACGATCACCTGTTTCTCCGGGCTGCGGAGCACCTTGTATAAGCCAGGGTCCAGGCTCAGCCGTTGAGCCGCGTAATCGAAGCGTGACATCATCGCCTCGAAGGGATTTTCCTCGGCCAGAAACTTGTCTTTATCGGGACGGATGAGGTCTTGATTGGGACGGCTGACGGTGGTCATATCGCTCCGGTACGCTCCGAAAGATGTTTACAGCCGTTCCACGGGGGTAACGACGGTATCCAGCGCAGCGGCAATGTCCTCGCCGCCCTCCTCCCACTGCAGATCCAGCATTGCCACCAGCGGCTCTGGTACCGAGGTCGGCCACCGGTTCCGCAGCTTCACGGCGTCTTTCTGGGTGATCACCACATGATCGGCCCGCCGAGCCGCATGAGCGAGCCAGGCCACGTCTTCGTCGCGGTAGTCATGATGATCTTTCCAGGTGGCCACCTGCACCGCCGCACCGGTTGCCTTGGTTTGCGCCACAAACGCGTCTGGATCCGCGATGCCGGACGCCGCCACCACCCGTTTTCCCGCCAGGCTCGACGCCGGGTGCCGAAGGCCACTCACCATGCCCTCAACGTACTGCAGCCCCAGATGGGCGATCGCAACCGGCCCTTTGATTCGGGTCTGCAGATCGGCCGCAAGGGTGAGGGCCGCTTCCGCGGTAGCCCGCTTTCTGGTCACGACCACCGCATCGGCCCGCTCCAAGGCGGCGAGGCCCTCGCGCCAAGGACCCGCTGGCAGCGGCCAGCGAACGGCGCGGGTAGTCTCGGCGCTCACCACAGCAATATTCAAGTCCCGATGCACGTCCAGCCGCTGATAGGCGTCGTCCAAGACCAGCACCTGCGCCCCCCGGGCAAGGGCTCTCTCCGCCCCTGCCGCTCTGTCGGGGTCGGCGACCACCTGCGCCTCGGGAACGGCATGCTGGTGCACCAGCACCTCGTCGTTTCCGTACCCCCGCAGAAGGATGCCGGGCACCAGCCCTCGGGACACGTAGTACCGCGCCGTCCAGATTGCGATCGGTGTCTTACCGGAACCACCCACGGTGAGATTCCCGATGGCCACGGAAGGCAGCGGCAGATCGTGCACCTGGAGCCAGCCCCGGCGGTAGGCAGACTCCCTCGTGGCCATGACCCCACGCCACAGTGCAGCGGCCGGAAGCAGGGCCAGCCGTACCAGTCTGGCATCCGGTCTCCGGCTGGTCCAGAGCCAGCGGACTACGCGATGGCTATCGCCTCTGCGCGCCATGCGTCGGTCCGGGAGAGCTGCGCCAGACTTGCCGAAGCGCGGGTGACACCTTTGGCAAACCCATCATCTCCTTGTTCGACTTCGAACGGGATTCCATAGGTGACCCGTACCCGGGCAAACGGCCGAGGAATCATGAACCGGTCCCAAGAATGTAACCGCCAAACCCGGTCGGACTCGGCGTGAACCGGAATCACGATGGCGTTCCCTCGCTGGGCTGCTGCTATGACCCCCGGTTTGAGCTCGCGCCGCGGCCCCCGGGGCCCGTCCGGCGTGAAAGCCACAGACCGTCCGGCGCGGAGCTCCCGTACCGCTGCCAGCAAGGCTCGAGCTCCCCCGCGGGTGCTCGAGCCATAGAGCGGCCGATAGCCCAGCGAGGTGGCAAAGTCGGCCAGATACCGGCCATCCCGGGCCTCGCTGACCACGATCGCAACTCCCTGGCCCCGGTGTCGCCAAAGGAGCGGGAGCAGCGCTTCGTGCCAGAGCAGGTACACGTGGGCTCGGCCGGCCTGATATATCTGCCGCCAGCGCTCCTCGTGATGCACCTCCATCCGCCAGGATGCGGCCAGAACCTTCATCGCAGGACCCGCCACCAGGCGCGCTGCACGAGGCGACAGCTTCAGTCGCATGGGTCGAGCAGCTCTCCGGCCATCGTAACAATCCGGCTCGACGCACCGGCTTGACCGAGACGTTCCCGCACCAGGGCCAGACCTTCCCGCTGCCGTATTGTCTGCGGGTCAGCCGGGTCGAGCAACGGCCGGAGCTGGGCGGCCAGCTCGCCGGCCGAAGCCCGATCCTGCAGAATCTCCGGCACGACTTCTCCATCCGCTACCAAATTGACCAGGCTCACCCACTTCACCGTTCGCAGCCGCTGAAAAACCTTCCAGCTGAGCTGATGCACCTTGTAAGCAACTACCATTGGTGTTCCCGCCAGAGCCGCCTCGAGCGTCGTGGTTCCCGACTTCACCAGCGCGGCATCGGCCGCGGCCAGCAGGGTTGCGGTGTCTTCTCGAACGATTTCGAGACCATCGGGATCAGGATAGATACCGTGCGCGGTGCCGGCTACGAGCACCCGGTCACAACTTCCTTCCTTGAGCAGCTGGTAGGCCGCATCCCGAAACGGCTTCCACAGTCTCCTGATCTCCTGGCTCCGGCTCCCTGGGAAGATCGCGAGAGTCCGGCTGGCTTCTGGGATGCCCAGACGGGCCCGAGCCTCGCGGCGGCTTGGCCCCGGCGGGCGGTCGACCAGAGGGTGACCGACGTAATCGCTTCGGAGACCGAGTCCGTTGAAAAACTGTTGTTCGAACGGCAGCACGACTGCGAGACGGTCCACTGCCGCCGCAAGCCGGCGGGCTCGTTCCGGTCGCCAGGCCCAGAGCTGCGGAGCGATGTAGTACAAGACCTTGGTACCCGCGCGATGGGCCGCTTCAGCCACCCGGAGATGGAATCCGGGATAGTCCACCAGGATGGCCAGATCGTATCGGCCCACCCGGAAGTCTCCCTGCAAAGCGCGCAGCAGGCGATAATGGGCGCGGATCTTGGTGAGAATCTCGACCACGCCAAACGCCGCGAGTCCTTCCATGGGATAGCGGATGGAGGCCCCGGCATCTTCCATCTGGGGTCCGCCCAGGGCCTCTATGGTCCCGCCGGGATAGCGCTCCGCCAGTGCGCGAACCACGGGGGCTGCATGGAGGTCTCCGGACGGCTCACCGGCGGAGACAAAGATGCGAGGCGTGCCCCGCTGCAGCATCAATGGGTGGATGCGGCCAATGGCTGTGTCCGGATCGCATCGGCAACCCGCAGAGCGAGAGCCAAGGCCGCCCGGCCTTCCTCGCCGCGAACCACGACCTCACGCTGCCCCTGGACCGCATGCACGAAGCTCTGCAGCTCCAGAGCCAGGGCATCGGCCTCGGGAGCCTCCAGGACAATGCGCTCGACCACGTCGGCCAGCTCCCGGCCCGTCCCCGGCTGCCAGCCCCTGCGCACCCGCATGAATTCGCCGCCGCCGCTGGCCAGATCGAGAGACAGATAGCCATTGGGCTGGAAGAGCCGAAGCCGCCGAATCCGCTCCCGGGCCACCCGGGAGGCCGTTGCCTGGGCTACGGCGCCGTTGGCGAATTCCACCCGGGCATTGGCCAGGTCCAGATGCGACGAGAGCACCGAGATACCCGATGCTCTCACCTCCGTGGCCATGCCGCCGCCTGTCAGGTGAAGGACGAGGTCGAGGTCGTGAATCATCAGGTCCAGCACCACCGCTACGTCGGTCCCCCGGGGCTGGAAGGGAGCCAACCGCTGGCTCTCGATGTACCGGGGACCGTCCAGGAACGGCTCCGCCGCCCGGAGAGCCCGGTTGTAGCGCTCTATATGCCCAACCTGCAGCTGAAGGTTCCGTCGGCGGGCGGCCGCTATCAAACAGTCGGCTTCCTCGAGCGTCGCCGCGAGAGGTTTCTCCATCAAAACCGGAACCCCGAGCTCCAGCGCACGAAGGCCCACCTCCGCGTGTACCGGTGTCGGAACCGCGATCGTGACTGCCTGGACCCGGGCCAGCAGGTCATCAACCTCCATGAAGGCCGTCGTTCCCAGCTCGGCCGCGACTTTCGCCGCACGACCGGCGTCGATGTCGCACACGCCAACCAGACGAACCTCGTTCAATCCGGCCAGGTGCCGGGCATGATGTTGGCCCAGCGCTCCGACGCCGATGACGCCAACCGGAAGTCTGGTTCTCACGCGGGGACACCTCGTTCACTGGACTCCACGAAGGCGAGAAAGCGCTCGACCTCGGGAAGTGGCGGAAGGTCACTGCGAGCTCGTTCCATGGCCTGGGAAAGGTTGAGGTCCGAGTTGAAGAAGAGGCGATAGGCACGCTTCAGCGCTGCTATGGTCTCGCCCGAGAAGCCTGCCCGCTGCAGGCCGATCGAGTTGAGGCCATACAGCTCCATCGGGTTCCCCACCGCCTTCACGTAGGGCGGGATGTCCTGGTTTACCCGCGAGCCTCCGCCCACGAAGGCGTAGGTTCCAATGGTGACGAACTGATGGACCGCATTGAGGCCGCTGAGAATGGCGCGGTCGTGGATGGTGACGTGCCCGGCACACTGGGTCGCATTGGCAATCACGACGTCGTCACCCACATGGCAGTCGTGGGCCAGATGCACGTAGGTCATGATGAAGCAGCGCGCCCCCACCGTGGTCTTGAAGGTGGCGGTGGTCCCCCGGTTAATCGTCGAATATTCGCGGATGATGGTGCCTTCGCCCACCTCGACCCAGGTTTCCTCCCCCTGATATTTGAGATCCTGAGGGTCACCGCCGAGGACCGACCCGTCCCCCACATACACCTCGTCCGCCAGCCGCACGTTGCGCTGGAGAGTTACCCGTGGGGCCAGGCGGCAGCCGTCGCCCACGATAACGTTGGGTCCAATGATGGTGTACGGCCCTACGGTCACTCCCTTCCCCAGCTCGGCAGAAGGATCGATGAGTGCCGTCGGATGAATGCTCGGGTTCACCGATCCACCACCCTGGCCATCATCTCAGCCTCGGCAACCACCTGCCCCTCCACGTAGGCCATTCCCTTCATCCGGCAGGTCCGACCCCGGTTCTGCAGCATCTCCAGCTCGCATCGCAGCTGGTCTCCGGGCAGAACCGGCCGGCGGAACTTTACGTTGTCGAGCGACATGAAGTAGACCACCTTCTGATCCGGATCCTCGATCGTGCCCAGCAGCAGCATCCCGCCGACCTGCGCCATGGCCTCGATGATGAGCACTCCGGGCATGATCGGATGGCCCGGAAAATGGCCCTGAAAGAACGGCTCGTTGATGGTCACGTTCTTGATGCCCACGATCCGCCTGGTGCCCTCCACCTCGATGATCCGGTCCACCAGCAGAAAGGGGTACCGGTGAGGAATGACGTCCAAGATCCTGCCGATGTCCATCACAACCCCTCCCACGCGTTGACCGGTGCGGGTGAGCCAGCGAGCCAGCGCAATATTACCCTGGTGGCTGGGCTTTGTGGCCACGATGTGGCCCTCGATTCGTCCGCCGATCAGGGCCAGGTCACCCAGAATATCACCCGCCTTGTGGCGAACGAACTCATCCGGCCAGCGCAGTGATCCTCCTACCAGGCCATCGTCCGAGAGCACCAGGGTGGACTCGAGGGCAGCGCCAAGGGCCAATCCCCGGGCCCGTAGCGCCTCCGCCTCACGGAGAAACCCGAAGGTTCGTGCCTCCGATATCTCCTCGGCAAAGGCGCCGGGAGTCATGTCGTATGAGCCGGTCTGCCGACCGATCAGGGGGTGGTTCCATTCGATGGTGGTGGTGATCCGAAGGGCCTTGGCAGGCGCTACCACGTAGGACGAATCACCTTCGGTCAGATCAAAGGCGCTGGGGACCCGGTATACCACCGGATCTCCCGGCTGTTCCGCGATTCCCGCGTCCGCCAGCGCCTTGAGGTAAATCGAGAAGGAACCGTCCCCGATTGGAGGTTCCGGACCATCGAGCTCGATGGTGAGGTCATCCAGCTGCAGCGCCGCGGCGGCCGCGAGCAGATGCTCGACCGTCTGAACGATGGTCTCTCCCTCTCCCAGGGCGGTGCGCCGCTCGGTGGACTGCACCATGCTGAGCCGCGCGGGAATGGTGGGATGGTCGGGCAGATCGGTTCTGCGAAACACGATTCCCTGACCGGCCGGACCGGCCCGGCAGACGGCGGAAACATAGGAGCCGGTGTGCAGCCCGATTCCGCTGACGCAGGCGTCATGCGCAACAGTGCGTCTAGGCACGGGAACCTCGTTTGGGCGCCAGCTCCTCCAGCTCGTCCACGATTGGCGCGAGCCGGTACATCGCCGCCTGAGCCCGGAGAAACTGGCGGTGGGGTCGGGCCGGGTGCCCGCTGAATGACGCACCCGGCGGGACGTCGCCGAAAATGGCGCTCTTGGCTGCGATCCTGGCCCTATCGCCAATGACCAGGTGATCGGTCACTCCAACATGTCCCGCGAGAATCGCGTCGTTGCCTACGCGGGTGCTGCCGGCAATTCCCACTCCAGCCATGATCAGGCATCGCTCACCGATCTGCACGTTGTGCCCCACCTGGACCAGATTGTCGAGCTTCGTGCCGCGGCCGATCACCGTATCGTCGATGCTTCCCCGGTCGATACAGGTATTAGAGCCAACCTCCACGTCGTCCTCCAGCACGCAGCCGCCAAGATGGGGGATGCGATTGTGCCCCCTGCCGTCGGACAGGTAGCCAAACCCCACACCGCCAATGACGGCTCCGGCTTTGAGTACCACCCGATGCCCGATGCGGCTGCCGGCGTAGCACACGACGCCGGGCCCGAGCACAGCGTCATCGCCCACCGTGACCCCATCGCCGAGCGAGACATGCTCCGCCAGTCTGGTGCGCGCTCCAATCCGGACATCTCGTCCGATCACAACGTAGGGGCCGATGGAAACGGCTGCTCCCAGCTGGGTCCCGGAGCCGATCCGGGCGGAGGGATCGACGCCCGGGCTCTGGACGCTCGGCGGAAACAGGGTACCAATGACATGCACCAGCGCCTTATAGGGATCGGCTACGACGATTCGAGCGGGAGGGCCACTTGGGCCAGCGGCCAACTCTTCGGGGATGAGAACAGCTCCGGCCCGGGAGGTGCTGAGATCGGTGGCGTATCGAGAGGAAACAGCAAAGGAGAGCGCGTCGGGACCGGCCCGGCTCAGCGGCCGGATCGAGTCGATCCGCACAGCCCCGTCACCAATCAGGCGGCCACCGACGAGATCGGCGACCGCCTGCGCGGTAAGGCCACCAGCCGTCACGCGACTAGCTGCCCGCTTTGAGCTGCTGGATGACGCGCTGAGTTAAATCCAGCGACTTATCCGCGGTAACGATCCCGTTATTGGGGGCGCTGACGTCGAAGATCATGGCATAATTCCCTGCCGCGCGTACGCCCTCGATCACGCTGTTGACCTTCGTCTGGATCGGATCGAGCAGCTCGCGCTCCCGCGTGGCCGCCTTTTGCTGCAGCTCCTGAGTGCGCTGCTCCAGCTTCTGCTGCTGAGCCTGAAGGTCTTTTCGCTTGGCGGCTCGCTGGGTTGGGCTGAGCATGACCGATTGCTGATCGAAGTCGGAGGCGGCAGAGTCCAGGCTGGCCTGGAGCTTCTGCACTTCTACCCGATAGGTGGCGAGCTCTTTGGTAAAGGTCGATTCCGCGGTGACGTATCCCGGGGTCGATTTCAGGATCGCCTGGGTATTGACGTAGGCAATCTTGGGGTTCCCGGCCTGCTGGGCAGCGAGCGACCCGGTTCCCGCCACTGACAACGCGGCCAACCCTAGCCAGACTCCCACGACGACAAGCTTCATGCTTCACTCCCGATGAAAGGTGCCTGCGACTTAGAAGAAGTTCCCCAGCTTGAAATGGAGCTGCCACCCCGGCTTGGGGCGGCCAGAGATGTCGACCTTGTCGAACCCGTAGCCCAGGTCCACCCCGATGGGCCCCAGAGGCGAGATGACGGCGCCCCCGAAGCCTGCTCCCCGGAAGAGTCTGGTTGGATCCCACTGACGGGCAGAGCGATAGACGTTGCCCGCGTCAAAGAACGCACTCACGTAGAGCGACTGACTGATCCGTGCCCCGGTCTCGACCGTAAAGGCAGCGTAGGACTCTCCGAAGGACTGGGAGCTCGCGGCACTCCCGCCCCCGGCTCTCGGGTCGAATCCATTCGGGGTGATGGAAAACTCATCGTACCCCCGCAGCGGGATCCCGTACTGCACGCCTCCCAGGGCGTACAGGTCCTGGTAGAAGGGCCCGGCGTCGCCAAACACAAAGCCCGATTTCGCGGTCAATCCGAGCACGAACTGCACGCCGGCGCCCAGCTGGCCGCCACCTCCCATGCTGCCCAAGGGTGCATACCAACGTCCCTCGAGGTCCACTTTCTGGAAGTCGCCGGTGCCCCCGAGAAACCCGCCGGTAAGCTCCCCACTGGCGGTGGTCATAATTCCGGCCGTGGCGAAAGGAAGCCCAACCCGAGTATCCCGGACGAGGCTGGCCCCGAGGCTGGACTTGGTGCATCCCACCGGACAACGAAACTGCTGCTGGATATCGGCAGAGCCACCCTCATACCGAATGTCCTGCAGCGAGTATGAAGTGAAGAGCCGGGTATAGCGAGACCCCAGGAAGGGGAAGCCCAGCTGGAAGCTTCCGCCGGTCTGCTTCCGCCGGCCCAGCTCACCAACGGTGTAACGTGCCCGGGAATCGAAAAGCGATAAGGTCCCCGAGATTCGGCTTTCCCGGATGGCCGGATCGGTGTAGCTCAGAGTGAAGTCGTTGATGTTCTTGCCGAACTGCCACTGAAGCTTGCCCCGCTTGCCCCGCCCAAACAGGTTCGGCTCCTCCAGACCGAGAAATCCGCCTACCCCGGTGCCCTGCCCCAGTGAAGCGCCAAAGTTGATGTTCCCGGTTCGTCGCTCTTCAACCCGGAAGATGATGTCAACGTCTGCCCCATTGGCCGAAGGCTTCACGTCGGGCGGAGGCATCGGTTGCTGGAAGAACCCCAGGTTCGCCACATTCTGATAAGAACGGATCAGGCGATCCTGGCTGAAGAGATCTCCCGGCAACATCACGATCGCTTCGCGAATCACCCGCTCGTGGGTAACATCGTTGCCGACGATCTCGATCTTGTTGATCGTGGCCGGGGTTCCCTCCCTGACGTTCCAGCGCAGGTCCACCAGCGGCATTCCCTTGGGGCCGGTACGGCGAACCTCTTCCGGCTGCACCTGGGCGTATATGTAACCGTTATTGGCGTACAGCTTCTGAACCTTCTCGGTGGCTTCGTTCCACTGAGTCTGACTGAAGGCGCGAGAATGGCCCACCGGGGTGCCGTCAGGCCCTACCGGTCCGAAGGGGTAGAAGGCCCGGAGTTCCTCGCTGGAGAACCGGCGATTGCCCTCGATGTCGAACGTACCCACCCGGTAATTCTGGCCCTCATCCACGGTCAGGTGCAGAATGGCCTTCCCGCCAGTGGAATCCGAGATCAGGGAATCCTGGGTGACCTGGAAATCGACGTAGCCGTGATCGGCGTACCAATTGGGTAGCCGCTCGCGCACATCCTGCTCCACCGTGCGCTCGTCGTACTCCCCTTTCTGGAACCACCAGAACCCCTCCGGGTGGGTGGCCATATGCTTGATCAGGGCCTGGTCGGTGAAGTGCTTATTGCCATCCACTACCACCTGGCTGATGGCAACCCGATTGCCCTCGGTGATGTCGAAGACGACCCGGGCCCTGCCAGGCTGCGGGGTAAGTTGCAGCACCTTGATCTGGGATGCGTAATAGCCCTGGTGCTTATAGAGAGAATCGATGGCGGCGCGCGCCTGTTCCACCGCGTTGCGGTCCAGCGGACGGCCCTCGGTGAGATGAACTCGGCCCTTCACCTCGCCCTCCCCTACCCGATTGACACCGCGCACAGTCCACTTGTCCAGCACTGGCCGTTCCTTCACTCGAAGGACCAGCAGCAGGTGCTGTCCCTGATTCCGCTGCTCAACCAGGACATCATCGAACTGGCCGGTCTGGAACAGTGCGGTAATGGCCCGTTGAATGTCGCGGTAGTTGATCGGCTGGTGAACGATGATGCCTGAACTGCCGATGATCTGGGATGGGGTGAGGCGCTGGTTTCCCTGGACTACGATGCTGTCAACCGCAGGCGGGCCGGGCTCCTGAGCCGCGAGAACCGCCTGCCCTCCCCAGGGGAGCAAGCAGGCGGCACAAAACGAGAGAATACGACGCATCTGCACGGGGCGGAGGGTAAGCGCGGCGGGCCTCCACCGGAAGCCCGCCGCGCGGCACTATGCCTGGGTACCGGTCAGCGCCCGGAAGACCAACCGTTCGCCGTCCGGCGAAACATCTACCTCGATCTCGTCTCCCCGGCCGAAGTCGCCCATGAGGATCTTCTCGCTCAGCGGATCCTCGATGTAGCGCTGGATGGAACGCTTCAGTGGGCGGGCTCCGTAGTTCTGGTCGTAGCCGTGCTCCACCAGGAATTGCGTGGCCGCGGGTGTCAGCTTGACCTCGTCGCCGAGACGCCGTTGCACCTCGCGGAGCAGGATGGTGACGATCTGCGCGATGTGATCCTTGGCCAGCGGGTGGAAGACGATCACGTCGTCCAATCGATTCAGGAACTCGGGGTTGAAGACCTTGTTCATCTCCTCTTTGACCGTGTCCTGCATCTTTTCGAAGCTCCGGCCCTGATCGCCCCCGTGGAATCCGAGCGTCTTGCCCTGCATGATGTCCCGGGCACCGACATTGGAGGTCATGATCACGACCGTGTTCTTGAAGTCGATCACCCGCCCGTAATTGTCGGTGAGATGTCCCTCATCGAGAACCTGGAGCAGGATATTGAACACGTCGGGGTGCGCCTTTTCGATCTCGTCCAGCAACACCACGGAGTAGGGCTTGCGCCGCACCGCCTTGGTGAGCGTACCGGAATCTTCGTAACCCACGTAGCCCGGGGGCGCACCGATCAGGCGCGACACCGAGAACTTCTCCATGTACTCCGACATGTCCACTCGAATGAGAGCAGAGGCGTCGGCGAAGAGGAACTTGGCTAGGGCCCGGGCGAGCTCGGTCTTTCCCACTCCGGTTGGGCCGGAGAAGATGAACGAGCCGATAGGCCGGTTGGGATCCTTGAGCCCTGCCCGGGAACGACGGATGGCTCGGGACACGGCCTTGATCGCCTCGTCCTGGCCCACCACGGATCCGTGCAGCTCGTCTTCCATCCGCATGAGCCGGGCGGTCTCGGCCTCCTGCAGCCGGGTGACGGGAATACCGGTCCAGCGGGACACGATGAAGGCGATGGCTTCCTCGTCGATCACCGGCCGCTTGGTTTGACGTTCGCGCTCCCACTCCTCGTTCTTGAGCCGGATCTGATTCTGCAGATCGCGCTCCTGGTCGCGGAGCGAGGCAGCCCGCTCGAAGTTCTGATCCCGAACGGCGTCTTCCTTCTGGACGTTGACCTTTTCCAGCGCCGTCTTGAGCTCCGCCACCTCAGCCGGCGGCACCTGCGACGCGAGCCGCGCCCGAGCCCCCGCCTCATCGATCACGTCGATGGCCTTGTCGGGCAGGAATCGGTCGGTGATGTAGCGCTCGGAAAGTTCCGCTGCCGCGCTCAGCGTGGCGTCGGGGATGCTGATCCGGTGATGGTCCTCGTACTTCTTCCGCAACCCCTTGAGGATCTCGACCGTCTCTCCGACGGTGGGGGGTTCGACCACCACGGTCTGGAAGCGGCGCTCCAGCGCACCGTCCTTCTCGATGTACTTGCGGTACTCGTTGAGGGTCGAGGCGCCAACGCACTGCAGCTCACCCCGCGCCAAGGCGGGCTTCAGCATGTTCGAGGCGTCGATGGCGCCCTCGGCGGCGCCGGCCCCGATGAGCGTGTGGAGCTCGTCGAGGAACAGCACGACGTTCTCGGACTGCCGGATCTCCTTCATGACGGCCTTCAGACGCTCCTCGAACTGCCCGCGGTACTTGGTGCCCGCGACCAGGGCGCCCAGGTCCAGCGAATAGATGATCGCGTCGGCCAGCACCTCGGGCACCCGGCCTTCCACGATCCGCCACGCCAGGCCTTCGGCCAGCGCGGTCTTGCCCACGCCGGACTCGCCGACGTAGAGCGGGTTGTTCTTGCGGCGCCGGCACAGGATCTCGATCGTGCGCTGCACCTCGAGCTGGCGGCCGATCAGCGGATCCACGCGCCCGG
>DASUVR010000056.1:0-7538 GCA_036378855.1 Gemmatimonadales bacterium
CGGACGTCTGAATTCTCCGCTTGGCCGGGGCCCCGGGCTCCGACCGTCGAGTGCTAACAGCGCCCCGGAGGAACATCACCAGCGCCGGTAACCCCCGAGACAATCATCAAAACGTTAGCTGGATGAGATTCTGAACTATGCCGCAATCCACTCTGACGCCGGTGGGTCCGGTCAACCTGGTGCCACTGTTTCCCGGTCTTCATCAGCAGCTCATGGCGCTGCTGCGAGGACTCGAGCCGGCCGATTGGGTAAAGCCCACCGCCTGTGCGCTCTGGTCGGTGAAGGACATCGTCGCCCATCTGCTGGATACCTGTCTCCGCCGGCTCTCCTTCGACCGCGACCGGCTGCAGACCGGAGGACCCAGACGCACCTTCGCTGACTATGCCGACCTGGTCGGCTATATCAATCAGCTCAACGCCGAGTGGGTCGGCACCATGCGCCGGGTAAGCCCTCGGCTACTCCTGGACATCCTCGACCTGGCCGAGCCGCAGCTCCACGCCTACTTCGCTTCGCTCGACCCCATCGCCCCCGCCACCATCGGGGTAGCCTGGGCCGGTGAGGAGCGCTCCCTCAACTGGTTCGACCTCGGGCGGGAGTACACCGAGCGATGGCTTCATCAGCAGCAGATCCGCGAGGCAGTCAGAGCGCCGGGCCTGACCCAACGGCGCTGGCTCCATCCCACGCTGGACATCTTCGTCCGAGCCCTGCCCTTCACCTATGCCTCAGTCAAGGCGCGGCCCGGGACCGCAGTCCGGCTCGAGATCACCGGAGATGCTGGCGGCGTCTGGACACTGGCGCGAGGTGGGCAGAACTGGGAGCTATTCACCGGCACAGCCCCCTCACCCGCCGCCCATGTGACCATGGATCAGGATGTTGCCTGGAAGCTCTTCTCCAAGGGGCTTCGCCCCGAGCGGGCCCACCGTGAGGTACGCCTGGCTGGAGACGAGAGCCTCGGCCGTCCAATGCTCGGTGCGCTCGGCGTCATGGCCTGACGTGGATCATATTTTGCACGGTGCCCCCGCCTGAGCGACGCAGCATCTCGCCGGACCTGCTGTTTCTCTCTCTGACAAATCGACCGATACTCGAGAATGCGTCGGGAAGGTGCCCGCCCATCCCCTGGGGTGAAACGCAACCGTCGCGGATATATGCAAGGCCACAAGGCACTCAGGCACCCCAGCTAAAGGGACCCCTCACCGTGACCGTCGCCATCGATATCAACCCGGCCGTCGCCTCGGCCAAAGCCTTCCTTACCGATGCCAGGGCCAAGAACGGACAACTGGTCAAGCGGAAGACCTGGCGTCCCGCCAGTGAGCTGGCCGTGGACCTGGGCACCGCCAATACACTGGTCTTCGTGAAGGGCGAAGGTGTCGTGCTGAACGAGCCTTCGGTCGCCGCCATCGATCAGGCCACCGGCAACATCCTGGGGATCGGGCTGGAGGCCAAGCGGATGCTGGGCCGCACTCCGGAAGGTGTGCTGGCGGTTCGCCCCATGAAGGATGGGGTCATCGCCGACTTCCATGTCGCCGAAAAGATGCTGCGCCATTTCCTCCGGATGGTGATCGACCGGACCATCCTAAGGGTCAAGCCCACGGTGGTCGTCTGCGTCCCGTCCGGGATCACCGAGGTGGAGCGCCGCGCCGTGCGCGACTCGGCCCAGTCTGCCGGGGTCAAGCGCCTGTTCATGGTAGCTGAGCCGATGGCCGCCGCGATCGGCGTAGGCCTGCCGGTGGAAACCCCGGTCGGCAGCATGGTCATCGACATCGGCGGCGGAACCACCAACATCGCGGTCATCGCGCTGTCTGGTATCGTGTGTGACTCTTCGATCAGGACGGGGGGCGACGAGCTGGATCAGGCCATCGTCCAGTTCATGCGGAAGACCTACAGCCTCTTGATCGGCGAGCCCACCGCGGAGCGGATCAAGATCAGCCTCGGCTCAGCGGTTCCGCTGGAGCGCGAAGGCGAGATGGACGTGAAGGGCCGCGATCTGGTCTCCGGTCTTCCCAAGACCATCCGGATCGATTCCCGCGGCGTGCGCGACGCGATCCAGGAGCCGGTCTCGCACATCATCAATGCGGTGCGGCGGGCGCTGGAGATGACGCCGCCCGAGCTGGCCAGCGACGTGCTCGAAAACGGCATCATGCTCACCGGCGGCAGCTCCCAGATCCGGGGACTCGACCAGCGGCTGATGGATGAGACCGGCTTGCCGGTCCGGATGGACGACGACCCGCTGACCTCGGTCGTTCGCGGCACCGGCCGCATCTTGGATGACTTCGCCCGGTATGGTACTGTTCTAACAACCTGAAAGCTTTCCGCCCAGAACGGCGGACCTCCCGTCCCTCACACCGGCATTCCCGCCCAAGCGGCGAGGGTGCCGGTGTGTGGTCTTTCAGGGGTCAGCTTGGGCCGAGCACGGCGGTGGGAACCCGCCGATCGGTGGTCGAGCCATCGCCCACCTGCCCGAATCCATTGTATCCCCAGCAGAACGCCACATTCCCTGTGGTCAGCCCGCAGGTGTGGCCGCCGGCGTACCCACCAGCAGTGGGGATCGCACGGAACAGGCGCCCGCCGGTCACCGCGCGGGGAGTGATGCGCTCCGTCAGGGTACCGTCGCCCAGCTGTCCCCTCCCGTTATAGCCCCAGCAGTAGGCAAGATTGCTGGTTGTGACCCCGCAGGTGTGGCCACCGCCGGTGTTCACCTGAGCGAAGCTGAGACCACCCTTCACCGCTACCGGCGTCGTATGCTGCGTGTGGGAGCCATCGCCCAGCTGGCCATGCAGGTTGCTGCCCCAGCAATAGGCTCGGCCGCCCCCGCTTATACCGCAGGTGGCCGACTGCCACTTGAACGAGATGTTCGCCGAGTTGGTGGTCACCCAGCGGAAGCTGCGCCCGCCGACCACCGCAACCGGCTGGTGACGCGAGCCCAGGGTGCCGTCTCCCAGCTGGCCCTGCTCGTTCCGGCCCCAGCAGTAGGCGTGGGAGTCGGTGGTAACGCCGCAGGTATGAAAGCCGCCGGCCGCTATCCGCCGGAACAGCAGTGAACCTTTAACCGGCGTAGGAAACAGGCGCTCGGTCGTGGTGCCGTCACCCAGCCGGCCGTTGCCGTTGTTACCCCAGCACCAGGCGGAGCCGGACAAATGGATGGCGCAGGTATGGATGTACCCCGCGCTCACGAAGCTGAAGCGCAGACTCAAGGGTGGCTGCCCACTCACCAAAACTGGCGTCGAGTGTTCGCCGAACGACCCCACTCCCAGTTGACCCCGCGAGTTGCTGCCCCAGCAGTAGATCTGGTCCTGAGTCGTGACCCCACAGCTGTGGTCGAATCCGGCGCTGACCATCTGGAAGTGGAGACCCCCGGCAACGGCAACCGGACGGGACCGAAATGATGTGTTGACCGCCCCATCGCCAAGTTGGCCCACGCCATCCGCCCCCCAGCAGTAGGCGATGTTATCGTAGGTTACCCCGCAGCTGTGGTACATGCCCGCGCTGATTTGCCGGAAGGACAGCGCTGCCGTTGCCTGAAGGGCCGGCGCCGAGGTCACCTGCGCTTCTTCGGGCGCGACCGGGGGATCGCCGCAGCCGGCTGCGGCCATAACCGTAGCGAGGGCCAGAAGCGCGGCCCGACAATGTCTGCCTTCGAAGCGGGGGATCTGACGCATTGGGTTCTCCTGAAGTTGTCCCACAGTGAGTAATTTAGCCTCGCTTCAGTGGGTCAAGCGGCAGTCAAGTGGGTACTTTCCCTGGATGAAGCCAACTGGCGACGTAGCTCCCTGGATCGAGAGCCTGGCCCGGGTGGGGTATACCGCCAAGGGTATCCTGTACATCACCATCGGTTACCTGGCGGCCAAGGCTGGTTTGGGCCAAGGGGGGAGCGTTACCGATACCGGCGGCGCCATGCGCCAGGTCAAGCATGCCAGCCTGGGCCAGCCGCTGCTGCTCGTAATCGCTGTGGGGCTGCTGGGTTACGCCGCCTGGCGGCTGGTAGAGGCCATCACCGACCCCGAACGGCGGGGCACCGACCTGAAGGGCATCCTCATGCGCGCCGGCTTTGCCGGGCGAGGAGTTTTTCACGCCGCACTGGGGCTGACCGCGTTTCGTCTGGCCCTGGGTCGGAGCGGGGCGGCGTCAGGCAGCCAGGCGCCGCACTGGACCGCTCGAGCCTTCCAGGTCCCGGGCGGCGAGATCCTGGTCGGAATCGCTGCCATCTGGATCGGAGGTTACGGCCTCTATCAGTTCTACCGGGCCTGGTCGCCCAAGATGCGGCGACATCTCCAGCTCGCCGAGCTCTCCGCCCGCGCGCAGCGTTGGGTGCTCGGGGTGAGCCGGTTCGGGGTCGCGGCCCGGGGCGTCGTCTTCTGTCTCATTGGATTCTTCCTCGCCCGGGCGACCCTTCGCCATGATCCGGCCCAGGCCGGCGGCGTCCGGGAGTCGCTCCGCACCCTGCAACAGAAAGGGCACTGGGCCTTTGTCGTGGTGGCGCTGGGCCTGATCGCCTACGGCGTGTACCAGCTGGTCCATGCCCGCTACCGGAACATTCGTGTGGCCTGAAGGGCGACTTTGCCGTCTGCAGGCGGCGCCGGAAGAAGTACAGCAGGCTCTGCTCGACCTGCTGGCTGGATGGGACAGTCTACCGTAGAGAGAAGGAGGATTCCATCCGAGCGCGGGCCGGCCACATCCGGTCACCGACCGATTACTGCGCTTCCCGATCGAGCTACATCAGGACTCAGTCGGAATACAACCCGGCCCAAGAGGTGTACCGCGGAATACTGGAGCAAACCTGGTGGCCGCCGCGTGCCGCGCGTCCATCCGGAAAACTCGCCAGCCCAGGCGGGGCGGTTACCAGCGAGTCTCCTGGGTTTACATCGGAGTCCATCCCGAGCACGCTAGAGCCTGATACAGCTACCACGCGGTATAGGCGGATTACGAGCGACCTTCGATCCGCGCTTTGACCTTCTTTACCGCCTTGGCCGCGCTCGATTTCGCCGAGTTGAGCGCCTTCTCCGCCATCTGCCGAACTCCCTTGAGTCTGCTCTTCCTGCTGCTGCGTTTGGCGGACCTCCTGGCTCTGGCGGCGGTGCCCCGCTTGCTCGAGGCGCGCTTGCGGGAGCTGCCGGTCTTCTTGCTGGATCTTCTGGAACCGGACTTCGTGGTCTTTGCGGCCATCGTGACCTCCGGGTAGTCGGCGAACTCCTGCTTTCGCGGTAGCCTCCGCTTCGAGTATGTTCTGCCTCATTCGCCCTCGCAATGGAGCAGACTTCACCGATGAGCCGTGCGGAGCTCGCGAGCCAGCTCGCGGAGGTCGGGCGGCAGTTCTATGGCCGCGGCTGGGTCATGGGAACCAGCGGGAACTTCAGCGCCGTCCTGAGCCGCGATCCTCTCCGCCTGGCCATCACCTCGAGCGGAGTGGACAAGGGGAGTCTCTCGCCCGGCGACATCCTGGAGATCGACCAGGACGGCGAAGTCGTCGCCGGCTCCGGCCGTCCCTCGGCCGAGGCCGCTCTTCACCTGACGATTGTCCGGGCCCGCGGTGCCGGCGCGGTGTTGCATACCCACTCGGTTTGGGGCACAATTCTGTCTGACGCCCCCGGCGACGGGTTGGTGGTCCAGGGATACGAGATGCTGAAGGGACTGGACGGCGTGGCCACGCACCAGCACCGCGAGTGGCTGCCGGTAATTGAGAATACCCAGGATTGGGCGGCGGCGGCTCCCTCGGTTATCGCACTGCTGGACGCGAACCCCGACGCGCACGGATTGCTGATCAGATCCCACGGGCTGTATACCTGGGGACGGGATCTCGCCGGGGCAAAGCGGCAGGTAGAGATTCTGGAGTTTCTGTTCGAAGTGATGGGACGAAAGCGAGGCATGACATGGCAACAGTGAGAATTCCCGACGAGCAGCGCACCCTGACCGACCAGGATGAGGTCACCCGCTATCTGGCGACCCTGGGCATAGACTATGAGCGCTGGCCCGACAACGAGCGCGTGCCCGAGGATGCATCGGTTGAAGAGGTGCTGGCCGCCTACGCGCCCGAGATCGAGCGGCTGAAGCAGCAAGGCGGCTACGTCACCGCCGACGTCATCGACGTCACCGCCCAGACCCCGAACCTCGACGCCATGCTGGCCAAGTTCAGCGTAGAGCACTGGCACGATGAGGATGAGGTGCGCTACATCGTTCGGGGCCGGGGGATCTTCCACATTCATCCCCGCGACGACAAACCCGTCATCGCTCTCGAGTGCGAGCCCGGCGATCTCATCCGGGTACCCCGCGGCACCTGGCACTGGTTCGATCTCTGCGGCGACCGGAACATTCGGGCTATCCGGCTGTTCCAGGACAAGGCCGGGTGGACCCCGCACTACACCGAAAGCGGCGCCGACAAGGGTTATCAGCCATTGTGTCTGGGTCCCTCGTACATTCCGGTCCGGACGGCCTCGAGCTGAGCCAAATCGGCGCCGTCCTGCTGGACATCGAGGGCACCACCACGCCGCTCGATTACGTCCACAAAACATTGTTCGGTTACGCCCGCGCTCGAGTTACCGCTTTCCTCGAGCGCCGGTGGAACGATCCCGACGTTCGAGGCGACGTCGCCCGGCTCACCGCCGAGCACCTGATAGAGTCCCCCGAGGCGTCCCTCCCCCTCTGGCGGGACAACCCCGCTGGAGTCACGGCATACGTTCAGTGGCTGATGCAGCGGGACGGCAAGTCCACCGGGCTCAAGTCTCTGCAGGGAAAGATCTGGGAAGAGGGGTATCGCTCGGGCGAGCTCAAGGGCGAGGTATACCCGGATGTGCCTCCCGCCCTGGAGCGCTGGCGCAAGCAGGGCCTTGCCCTCGCCATCTTCTCCTCGGGCAGTGTGCAGGCCCAGCAATCCCTCTTCAAGAACAGCAATGCCGGCGATCTGAGTCCCTTCTTCCGGGCCTACTTCGACACCACCACTGGCTCGAAGAAGGAGCCACGCAGCTACACCCGGATCGCGCAGGCGCTGAAGTGTCGCCCCGCCCAGGTGCTCTTTATCTCCGATGTACCTGCGGAGCTGGACGCGGCGCGAACGGCGGGGATGCAAACGGCCTTATGTGTGCGGAATCCTGCCGATGCCCCGGCCGACGGCGTCCATCGGGTGATTCACAGCTTCGATGATCTGTTGAGCTCTCATGGCTCCTCTCCCCCAAAGGCCTCGCCTGCCACGCCGCCGATTCCTGCGGACACCGAGGCTGCCGTGTCGGCCTGGATGCGGGGTCGCGGCTGGCAGGTACATCCGGTCCGCTGGGAACTGGACGATCCCAACATGGGCTTCTATGTCTGGGAAGAACTTTCCTCGATTGGGAAAGTCCATGCACTCTGGCTCGATGAGGCCATGATCCGGCACTTGAAGGCCAAGGAAGTGGTTCAGGTGCTGGAGCGCGAAGGTGTGGCCGAGGAGATCCGGATCAGCTACAAGGTGCGGATCGAGGAGCGCGGAGCTGGGTACCGGGTGTCGGTGGTGCCCAGGAGATCGGGTGAGTTCGGGCGGGTGAAGTGACTGCGGGCTATTAAACCACCACTCC
>DASUVR010000057.1:0-3989 GCA_036378855.1 Gemmatimonadales bacterium
ACCCAGACGTTGCCAAAGTCCGCCAGGGCCTGAGTGGCGTCGTTCGGATCCGGCGTCGTCAGGACCGAGAGCGCCTTCAGATCCCCATTAGGCGCGGTACCACATTCCGCCGCCGGCTGCCGGTCGTTCTTGAGGGCTGTCGGGGTCCCGTTGTTGTTGGCTCCGGTCAGGTAAGCGCAGAACCGGACTGGCTCTCTGGAGTCATCTGCAATTTGCGCGCTTACGAAGGCTGAGACCGGCCGCGCCTGGGCCTGGCTAATGCCGTTCCAAGTGCTGCCTAGAGCAATGGGGTCATCCTTCCAGGCGACGTTAACCGCGGCAAGTGATTTCTTGCCGAACTTGCTCTTCGGAAGCGTCGAGGTCTTGCCGCCGCCGGAGGTTATCAACATGGTTGCTTGGAGCGTTGCCGGCATCAAGGCGTCAGCCAACACCCGACCGAGTCTGGCAGCCAAAGCCTTGGGCCCCCAGCCTTCAGTCATGGCCAGTGATTGCTGAGTGTCGCAGATGGTGGAGCTGACAAAGAAGAGTACCCCGACGGCCTCTTCATGCACCACCGGGTTGGCAGGGTTCTGGTCACAGACTGAGACAACCGCCGTGGGGTTGAACGTAAGCGCGGAGGGGACTGTAGCCCACTCGTACAGCAGTGGACCGGTCGGAACGGGTCTGGCGTCGTAACCGTAGAACAGCACTCCCTGTCCCACTGATGTCCCGTTTCCGGAGAGCATGCTGGTCCAGTTCGCTGCAGTACTGCCCGTCGATGGAGCGATGCCCGACAGATTGCCACTGGCGCTAAGCGGAGTGGTTGTGCCCAGGATTGTAGCGCTCCGGCCGGCAGACCCGCCACCGCGAACGTAATAGGCACCCCCCGCCGCGCTGTTCAGCGCTTTGGTGAAGTCGGAGAGCGCGTTAGTGGGATAGGTGAAGCTGTTGTCGGGGAAGATGCAACCAATGATTGCGATCGTCAGTTGCGCTCCCTTGGCGGGATCGATCGAGAAGGCGGTATTCCGGGAGACGGACCCGATCGAATCCATCATTTGGAACCCGAAGGTTCGCTTTTGTGCAGCCTGCCCCGCGCTCGCCATGCTCGATTTCACCGTAAGCATGTACGATTGACGCGACCCCGGGAAATAGCCGGTAACCAGCGAATTACTGAAGCCGCAGGCATCCGTGCTCGGCGCGAACTCCGGTCCAGTGGTGCTCTCGGGCTCGCGCTCGGTACACGCGGCGAGAACGAGAGTCGTCGCCACGGCGAACATACACAACGAACGGCGAGCCATTTTTAACCCCTCCATGAATGTTCTGAAAAGAGGCGCGAAAGACCAAGCAATAGTCTGAGCGCCTACCGTGAACTCAGCGTGAATTCGCCGTCGCTGGTGACAATCCCAGCACGTAATTCGCTCGTGGTGCTCGAAGCGACGTGCACCAGAATGAGTTGGCCGGCTGCTTTGTGAAAACGTTCGGACTAATATCGCGGTTTTACCGAAAAGCGCAAATTATGCGCCATAGGGGGGAAGGGACCCGACCGACCTAACCGAAGTCCTCCCAAGGGGTCGGAAGCAGAGGCATCACTGGAGGTGTGGCGCAATCGCGCAGCCTATTGCTGGGTCAGTCGAACAACTAACTCGGTTCGGGCTTCCCAAAGAGGGTGACGAAACGGGGATCCTTTCGGAGATCCCGTAGGCCCTCGTCGTTGGCGATGTTAGCACGTTGCTGAGGGTTAGCCGCGACATAAATGCTGAGCAGCCGGAAAGCCTCGTCCCGGTCTCCGAGTTGGGTCCGCACTAGCGCCTCGTAGTAGGCGAGGTCGTGGGTGGCATCAATTGTGGCATCCCCGCGGCTCCGGGTCACCACCGACCGGGCGCTGTCCGGGAGTCCTGCCTGCACCAGAGCCATCCCAACGAGCATACGTCCGTAAAGGGTGTAATAGGCTCGAAGGTTCGCGGGAGTGAGCTTCACAAACTCCTCCTGCACCTGCCAGGCCTTGGCGATGTCCGGAGTTTGACCCTTCATGCTCATGAGCCACAACCGGCACTCGGCGAAACGGTAATAGTCCGGGAACCTTCGGTTGCCCTCGTCGCACCAGTGCGTCGCCTCGACTTGATCTTCGAGGGAATAGGATGCCATGAATAGGCTGTAAAGCGTCTGCTTGGCTGAGGAAAGGTATGGGTCTGCCTCATACGAACGCACCGCAGCAAGTTTGGATTCCGCGAGCTGCCCCCGCCCCGCGAGAAGGTGAGAGAGATAGGTCCATGCCCTCGCTGCAGTGGGCTTGGCGGCCACCGCGGCCCTGAGATCCTGCTCGGCTCCATCGAGCAACAGTTTAGCCTGCCCCTGGTCGGGCTCCAGGTTCAAGATCCAGCGCAGATACCGGAGAATGCCTCGCAATTCGAGGGCGTCTGGGTCATCGGGTTTGATCTTGAATGCCCGGTTCGCATCTTCGAGCCCACGGGTAGTCCACTTGGAATAGAGAGCCCTGTCGAAGCCGTCCGCGAGGTCGGTCTCCCGGTACGCCAGCCAGCCACGCTCGATGGGCGGGGTGACCCACTTGGGGTCAAGCTGCTCCACTGTAGCTAGTATCGAATCCGCTGAGTTCAGACGCCGCGCTGCGCCGGCAGTGTCCCCGGCAGTCAAGAGGGGATCGACGTCCTTGCTCAGTTTGCCGGCCTGCTGGACCAGTTCCCAGGCCTTGGGATTTCTGGTTCCCGTCCGGATCTCCTGGAGGTTGATCTCCTCTCCCAGGCGTTGGCGAAGAAAGAGGGAGACCTCCCGAGCCACATCATCCTGCAGTGCAAAGATCTCCTCCCTGGGCCGCTCCAGGGTCTTGCTGCCGATCTCCTCACCGGTTGCGGCATTCGCGAGCGAGACGCTGACTCGAAGCTTGTTACCGAAGCCCGCGACACTTCCTTGAACCAGCGTTCCGACCTTCAGCGCCCGCCCGATGCTGTCTGGCGTAACAGCCGCATTGCGATATGGGGCCACGCCGGCTCGGGAAATGACTTGAAGCGGTTTGACCTCACTCAGCTCATGGATCAACGCCTCAGTCAGACCGTCAGCCAGGTACCCGATCGAATCCTGGCCGCCCCGGCTGTCGAAGTACAACACGGCGATTCGATTGGGACTGAACCCGGAGGAAGCCGCGCTCGAGGCCGTCCCGGGTCGGAGCCACAGCCATCCCAGGAGCCCCACGGCAACCAGGATCACGACGGTCACGACTGCCCAGAACCCCTTGCCGCGCGACCGGGCAAACGCCACGGCCTTTGCTGGAAATCCCTTCGGCTCGGCCCGCACGCTGCCGGTGGTGCGTCGGACGGCTTGCGGAGTGCTGCGCCGAGCTCGCATCGAGCGGGAGGACGTTCGGCGTGCGGCGCTCCCGAGATCGACCTCTGCCCGCGCGTCGGCAAAGTCCCGGATGCTGGAAAATCGATCGGCCGGGGTTTTCTCCAGCGCCCGCATGATCGCGTCTTCCACCTCATCGGGAATCGAATTGCGCACCACCTGCAGGCTGGGCACCGCCTCCAGCGAGTGCCGCGCCAGGATGGCCATGGCATTGGGCCCGTGGAACGGTGGCTGACCCACCAGCATCTCGTAGAGCATGCACGCCAGGCTGTACTGGTCGGTGCGGCCGTCGATGTTCTCGGCGGCCAAGGCCTGCTCCGGACTCATGTAGTGCGGAGTTCCCACGGCCATTCCGGTTTCGGTCAGCTTCTCTCCGGCTGCGCTCACCGCCCGGGCAATGCCGAAGTCCGCCACCAGGGGTCGTCCGTCGCGGAGCAGGATGTTCTCCGGCTTGATATCGCGGTGCACGACCTTGTTGCTGTGGGCGTAGAACAGGGCGTCGGCGATGTCGCAGGTGAGCTGGATCGAGTCTGGCAGGGAGAGCTGCTGCTCCCGCTCCATCAGGGCCCGAAGCGACTCGCCTTCCACAAAGGGCATGACGTAATAGAGGAAATCCGAGGCCTCGCCCGAGTCGTACAAAGGCAGGATGTTGG
>DASUVR010000058.1:0-9375 GCA_036378855.1 Gemmatimonadales bacterium
CCGCCCCAGCTCGAGAGGAAGGACCATGCTCGGCGGAGCTGATGTGCCCTACGGGAAGCTGTGGCGAACCGGCGCCAACGAGCCCACCATCTTCTACGCGCCGGTTCCTCTCACTGTGGCGGGCATCAAGGTACAGCCCGGCGTCTACTCGCTGTATACAGTACCGGGTAAGAGCGAGTGGGAGGTCATCGTGAACCGCTCAATATCCCAGTGGGGCAAAGAGGACCAGTACACCGATGAGATCAAGGCTCAAGAGGTGGGAAGAGCGAAGGTCAAGGCCGAAACCACCAGCAAACCGATCGAGACCTTCACCATCCGAAGCGAGCCGGGCGGAGGCAAAGGAGCGTCGCTCGTGCTCGAATGGGAGAAGAGCCGGATAAAGATTCCGGTGCAGGCAGCGAGCTAGCGCTGAGCTAGCAGCTAGCGCGCGCAGAGGTCGCGTACGGCATCAATCAGCCGCTCGACCTCCTCCATGGTGGTATAGCAGGCGCAGCCGGCCCGGACCAGGCCGTCGGGCCGTCCCAGCCGCTGCGCCACCGTGGTGGCGTAGAAATCTCCGCAAGACACGAACACAGCCCTTTCCGCCAGAGACCGCGCCACTGAGTCGGAAGAACGGTTCGCGACGGTGAACGCCACTGTTGGAGTTCTGGGCTGGCCCGGTCTCGGCCCATAGAGAGTCACTCCGTCAATAGACTCGAGGCCGGTCCAAAGCCGCCGGAGCAACCCGTCGCCCCTTTCGTGTAACGCGGCAAAGGTTTGCCTCAGCCGAGGTGGCCGAGCCTCCCCGGGACTGAGCGAGGCCAGGAAATCCACGGCCGCGGCCGCGCCGACGATCCCCTCGTGATTCAGAGTTCCCGTTTCAATCCGCTCGGGCACCGTATCAGGAGCCGGCAGCAGCTTGGGAACGTCGAGCCTGGCGAGGACTTGCTCGCGCGCGTACAGAATGCCGATATGCGGTCCATAGAACTTGTATGCTGAACAGGCCAGGAAGTCGCACCCGATGCGGCGAACGTCCACCGGCTCGTGAGGAGCAAGATGTACGGCGTCGACGAAGCTAAGGGCCCCCGCATCTCGGGCCAGGGCAGACGCACGGGCGACATCGTTCACAGTACCCAGCGCGTTCGAAGCCCCGCCGATGGCGAGCAACCGGGGCCGGCTTCCCATGAGAGCTTCCAGCCGAGCCCAGTCGAGCTGACCGGTTTGGGGAAGCATGGGGACTGTGGCAATGGTCAGTCCGCGATCGCGCTCCAAGGCTCGCCAGGGCGCAATGTTGGCATGATGGTCCAGCTCGGTCACCACGATGGTGTCGCCCGGCCCCCAGGAGCGGCCCAATGCGCGTGCCAGGTGAAAGGTGAGCGTCGTCATGTTGGCCCCGAAAGCGATCTCGGTAGCCTCGGCACCCAGGAAATCCGCCAGGGCTTCGCGGGCCGCCCGGAGCAGAGCATCGGTTTCTTCGCTGGTAGGATAGGGCCAATGAGTGTTGGCGTTATGATGGTACAGATAGGACTCCATGGCACTCACGACATTCCGGGGCACCTGGGTGCCGCCCGGTCCGTCGAAATACGCCACGGGAACACCACCGTGGCGTCGCTCCAGAGCGGGGAACGAAGCCCGGATGTCAGCCACGGACTGGGTTGCCGGTGGACGGAATGTGACGGCGCTCATGCTGATCCTGTGATCAAACTGGTGAATGGTTGAACTCTCTGGCGTCCGAGCCGACCCCAACGTACGTTCAACTCACACTATCCACCACCCTGCACTGACTTTCTTCCCACGGTTTTTCAACCCGGAGTTTTACGATGGTGTGGCTTTGCCGGAGAGCGTTCGCTGGGTACACGGCAACGCTGTATGCCCTGGTCTTGCTCTCAGGCTGCGGGAGCAGCACCGAGCCTAACGGTCCGGCGAATATCACTCTGAATCCACCTACTCTGTCATTTAACGCGATCGGCCAGACCCAGCAACTGTCGCCAACCGTCACCGATCAGCAGGGAAACCAGATCGCGGACGCGACAGTCACCTGGAATACCAGCGACCCGGCCGTGGCAAGCGTCTCCTCTACTGGTATCGTCACTGCGGCGGGCAGTGGGTCCGCCGAGGTCACCGCCACCGCGGGCTCAGTTCACGCTGTTGCGGAGGTCACCGTAGCGCAGACGCCGGCCCAGGTGGAAAGGAACCAGGGAGACGGGCAGACCGTGGTAGCGGGTCAGCCGGTACCGACACCGCCTTCGGTCCTGGTCACAGATGCAAACCACAATCCCGTGCCCGGTGTGGATGTCACCTTCGAGGTGAGTTCCGGGCGAGGACAGGTGACCACGGCCGTGGTCGCCACGGATAACAACGGCATCGCTCAGGTCGGCGGCTGGAGCCCGGGCAGCAAGGGCGCCAACGTTCTCACCGCCACAGCGGCGGGCACCGGCATCTCGGGCAACCCGGTCACCTTCACGGCCACCGGAACCAGCGCATTCGACATCCAGGTTCAGTTCCTCGGCTCCGCAACGGCCACCCAGCGCCAGGCCTTCACCGACGCCGCGGAGCGTTGGGAGAGTCTGGTCACCGGCGACGTCGAGAACATTCCGCTTCAAACCCAGGCGGAGGACTGTGGTCCCGGCTCGCCGGCACTGAATCAAACCATAGATGACCTGCTGATCTTCGTGACGATCGAGCATATCGATGGGCCGGGCGGAGTACTCGGGTCGGCCGGTCCCTGTTTCATCCGGAATTCCAATAATCTGAGCGTGGTGGGGGCCATGATCTTCGACAACGCCGATCTGGCCGACATCGAAGACGCTGGGCTGCTGCAGGCGCTGATCCTGCACGAAATGGGGCACGTGCTTGGCTTCGGGAGCCTTTGGCCTACGATGAACCTCTTGGCCGACCCGTCATTGCCGCCTGCTACCGGCACCGATCCGCATTTCACGGGTGCTCAGGCAATTACGGCGTTTAACCAGGTCGGGGGCAGCGCCTATACCGGCGCCAAGGTCCCGGTGGAGAATACCGGAGGTGAAGGCACCGCGGATGGTCACTGGCGGGAGTCGGTCTTCATTAACGAGCTCATGACCGGATTTGTGGACCTGGGAGAGAATCCCCTCAGCATTGTCACCGTGTCTTCTCTGGCCGATCAGGGATACGTCGTGAACAAGGTGGGAGCCGACCCGTACTCCCTGACTCTGAGTCTGAGGGCGTTAGGTGGACGGCACCGTATCCAGCTGGGAAGCGATGTGCTGCGGATCCCGATCAGAAAGGTCGACCGGTCCGGACGGGTGACTGGATACTTCCGGAGGTAGTGCAACGGAGAAAAGCAAAAGGGACTCTCACTCGAGAGTCCCTTTTTGCCGATGGAGGCGCAGGGAATCGAACCCTGGTCCGAGTAAGCTTCCAGAACCGCGTCTACGTGCGTAGGCTCGACTTCTTGCCGTCACTTCGGAGCGCTGTCGAGCCGACCTCTCCGAAGCTTATCTCCTGAAATCTTGCCGAGTGCGCCGGAGCGACGCCCCCAGCCAGTCCGGATTTGCGATTCGACACGCGGCGCCCCAGGCGGGCTCCAGCGGCCGAAGGAGCATAAGCGAGCTTAGCTCAGCTTACGCAGCCAGTGCCAGTTCAGTATTGGCAGTTGAATCATTCCAGACGGTTTTACCAGGAACCTGGACCTGGGCACGCTACAATTCCTTCACCAAACCCGTCGAAGCCAGTCGCCCCCGGGTGGTGGAATAATAGAAGGAGTGAGGGTCGGACGGTAGGTCGGGCGGACGGGCGGGCTGTCGGTCAGGCGGTCGGATACAACTGGAGGTCTGCTCTACATCTCGTTCTTATATAAGAGCTTAGCGTTCTAGGCTCAGGCATAGGATTAGGACCCTCCGACCATCCGACCCTCCGCCCGTCCGCCCGTCCGCCCGTCTACCTCCCCGCCCGCTCCACCCGATTCCGTCCACCGCGCTTGGCCTGGTACAGCGCCGAGTCCGCTTGAGCCGGCAGGTTATGCGGACTGCTGCTGGTCTCGGGACACGCAGCCACCCCGAAGGAAGCGCTGAGCGGCCAGACGCGGCCCTGCCAGTCCCATGGAGTGCTGCCCAGTTTCAGACGAATTCGTTCGGCAATTCGGGCGCCGAGCTCGAGGTCTGTATCCGGCAACCAGACGGCGAACTCCTCACCTCCGATGCGGGCCGCCACGTCACCGGTGCGGATCTGTTCCCGGATGATCCGGGCAAAGTGAACCAGCGCCGCATCACCGGCAGGATGACCGAGGGTGTCGTTCAGGCTCTTGAACCGATCCAGGTCGGCATAGAGCAGGGCACCTTGTCCCGCGGTGATCAACCTGAAAGCCTCATCGAAGCCGCGCCGGTTGGGTAGTCCGGTCAGTGGATCGATAGTGGCGGCCCGCTTGTGCTGGTCGGCTTCGAGGGCGCGGTCGATACGCGCGGCCGCGTTGTGAATCGCTTCCATGATTTCCGCTCGAGCAGGACCCGATGGCTCTCTTCCGGTGGAAAGCCAGATGGCGACAGCGCCAACCGGTTTTAAATCGTGCCGGATGGGCAGCAGCAGAACTGCGCCCGAGCGGCTCCGCCGGTCGGCCACCGCTCCGCCGATTGGGTCACCCTTGGAGATGTGTGGCTCGAGGGTCCCCCGAGCGACCTGGGCCAGCTCACTGGCATCGGGCAGCTGACTGTCGAGCAGGCGCCGGTCGGCCCGGCCAGAGACCCCGATGACCCGGACGCTAGCGCCGTCCAAGGCGGCGACGATCACCTGGCTGTCCAGAGTCCGCTCCAGCTGGTAGGCCAGCCGCAAACCTACGCTACCGACCGACTCCAGCGATGCTCCCTGGGACTGCGCCTGCGCCAGTGCGACGAGATTGGGACGGCGGCGGACCCCATCGAGTAACCGGCGCAGATCGTCTTCCACCCCGTCCAGTCCGGCGGCTTCGAATTTGTCGGGCAACAGCAGCCCAACGGCGGAGCCGCCCTGCGCGTGGAACACCAGCATGCCGCCTTCCATCCTTTCTGCCCCGCTCTGCTCCTGGTCTCGTGCCCGTTCCAGTCGGCGGTCCACGGCAACGATCTGAGCCACCGAGAGCCGCTCCGGCTCTACGATGCGCTCGGCCCGGGGACCTTCTTCCTGAGGATCCAGCTCGGAGACCCAGACCCCGATGGCGCGATGAGCTCGTCGCAGCCATTCCAGCGCCGGATCGGGCAGCAGATGAGGAGCCACCCCCGAGCGGAGCGCTCCAGTACCCTGCTTTCGGCCCAGGAGCCATCCCAGCACTCCGGACCCGATCGCCAGCACCAGAAGCGCCACCGCCTCCATCATCCTCGCAGCCAGCCCCGACGACGGAACCAGAGGAAGATCACCAGGGTCACCAACCCCATCAGGATCATCACGGCCGGATAGCCCCAGCGCTCCCGGAGCTCGGGCATGTAGTGGAAGTTCATGCCGTAGATGCCCACGATGAATGTGAGCGGCAGGAAGAACACGGAGAACACGGTGAGCACCCGGACGACTTCATTGGTTCGGTGGGATGCCAGCGCGAGCTGGATGCTGAGCAGGTTGTTGACGTCCTCCAGCAGCTCGTCGGCGTAAAAGTGCATGCTTTCGGTGTTCTCCCGGACGTCCTGGTACAGTGGCGCGGTGGGCTCCGAGCCCGGCACCAGTTTCTTCACCGCATCCAGGGTATGGACCAGCATGCGGCGCATGAGCGTGACCCGCCGCTTGACCAGGTAAATGCTCCGGAGAAGTCCGGTAAACTCCTGATCTCCAAACACCGTCGCTTCGAAGCTGTCGATGGTCGTCTCGGCTTCGTCCAGCGGCTTCTGGTAGGTTGCGACCGCGCCATTGACCAGATCGATGACGAGCCGGGGGAGAAAACCCTTCCTCCGCTCGGGAGTACCGTCGGGCGGAGCAGCCCGCCGGTACTCCTCCATGATCGCGGTGAGGAAGGATTGCTCGCTGCGGTGAACGGTGAGGAGAAAGTCTGCCCCGCAGAAGATGGCAACTTTGCGAGTCATCTCATGCAGCGTGGAGCAGTCGTGTGCTGCCGCGGAGTCTATGGCCCGCACGATGATGAAAATCGTCGACCCGATCCGCTCGTACTTGGGGAGGTGGTAGGGATCCAGCGAATCCTCCACCGACATGGGGTGGAGGCCGTACTGTTTAGCGACTTCCCCCAACTCTCCCGGCGACGGTTGAACCACATCGACCCAGGTGAACTTTGGTTCCTCGCTGCTGATGATAGTTCGGAGTGTCATGAGCGGAAAATCCGGCTGGCCGCAACCGCGGCCCCGAATCCGTTGTCGATATTGACCACCGTCACCCCCGCAGCACAGGAGTTGAGCATTCCCAGCAGAGCGGCCAACCCTCCAAAGGAAGCACCGTATCCCACACTGGTGGGAACGGCGATCACCGGTACCCGGAGCATCCCGCCCACCACGCTGGGCAGGGCGCCCTCCATTCCAGCCACGACAATGACGACCTTTGCCCGGTGCAGCTGATCGCTGGCAGCCAGCAGTCGATGCAACCCGGCTACGCCGACATCGACCAGCCGTTCCACGGTATGCCCGTACGCTTCGGCCACCACTGCCGCCTCTTCAGCCACGGGGAGATCGCTGGTGCCGGCGGATATCACGAGAAGGGGGCCGGTTGCGGTGCGCGTCGAAGGCTGGGTTGCGGGAAGGTGGACGATACGGGCAGTAGGATTCCAGATCAGGCGCGGGAATCGGACCCGGAGCCGTTGGGCTACTTCCTCGGAGGCGCGAGTCCCCAGAAATGACCCGGAGGCTGCCTCCAGGCGCTCGCAGATCGCTACAATCTGGTCCGGAGTTTTGCCTTCACAAAAAACCACCTCAGGCTGACCCTGGCGGAGCTCGCGGTGGTGGTCGATGCGGGCAAAGGAGAGATCTTCAAAGGGTAGGTGCCGCAGCTTCTCGAGCGCCGCGGGTGGGGCAATTCGGCCGGCCGCAACCTCGGCAAGGAGAGCTTCGATCTGTTCGGCGGTCACGCCACCTGGGCGACAGGCTCGAGATATTCGAGGAAGATCGCCTCGGCTTCCCCGATCGATTCGATTTGGAAGAGGCGCTGCCTGAGGGCACTCGACCCGTGCAGGCCGCGGGTATACCAACCCAGGTGCTTGCGGAACTCCATGACGGTTCGCCGAGTGTCTCCCTGAAGCCGAATGGCCAACCGGGCATGCTCCAGGGCCACGGCAAATCGCTCCTGCGCGGATGGAAGCGGCGGAGCAGCCTCTCCCGCCAGCAGGGCCTGCCCGTCGCGGAAGAGCCAGGGATTGCCGAACGCTCCCCGCCCCACCATGACGCCGGCGCATCCGGTGTGCTCTCGCATTCGCACGATGTCGGGCGCGGTCTCCAGGTCGCCGTTGCCGATCACCGGAATATCCAGGGCCTCGACCACACTCGCGATCTCGTCCCAGTTTGCCTTGCCGGAGAACATCTGGGTGCGAGTCCGGGCGTGCAGGGTAAAAGCCTTGGCCCCGGCTTCCTGCATCCGAAGCGCGATCGAGACCGGGTCCCGAGTCTGGTCGCTCCATCCACTCCGGGTTTTCACCGTCACCGGCAGGTGAGTGGCCCCGATGACGGCGCGGATGATCCGGGTCACCAGATCCATGTCCCTCAAGCAGCCCGATCCGCCGTTGCGCTGCACCACCTTCTTCACCGGACAGCCGAAGTTGATATCGATGAACTCCGGCTGGTAGTGCTCGGTAATGAGAGCGGCCGCCTCGGCCATGGCGTTGGGATCGGAGCCGTAGATCTGGATCCCGATAGGCCGTTCAACCGGCTCGAACTCGGCGCCTTCCAGCGTGCTCCGGATGCGCCGCCGGATGGCCTCGGAGGACAGAAACTCGGACAACACGACGTCCGCACCCATTCGCCGGCAAATCTGTCGGAAGGGTGCCTCCGAGATTCCGGCCATCGGGGCCAGAATCAGGGGGAAAGGATGCGCGGAGGGATAAGGCAACTGCATGGCGATAAAATACTTGGCCACGAGCGACTTTGACACCCCCTCATTGCGGAATTAGGTTGCCCGGGCCATGCACCTCAAGGATTTCTTCAGCCCTGACGCCATCAATCTTCAGCTCCGCGCGGGCTCGAAGGACGACATCCTGTCCGAGTTGGTGGGATTGCTGCGAATGGATGAGCGGTCTTCCGGCACCCTGCTCCGGATCATCCAGCGGCGGGAAAATCTCGGGTCGACCGGGATCGGCCGAGGCATAGCCATTCCCCACTGTCGCTCGCTGGTTGTCAGCAGGCTCCGTCTTGCTTTCGGCCACCGGAATGAGGGCGTGGAGTACCAGGCCATCGATGGAAAACCGGTGTGCAATCTGTTTCTGATTGTGGCCCCGCCGCTGGAAATTTCCAATCAGTACCTTCCTGTTCTCGGGAAAATCGCACAGCTTGCCAAGGAGGGGGACGTCCCCGAGCGCCTCGCCGCCCTCAGATCCAAAGACGACTTCTTTCGTCTGCTGGACGAGAAAGGGGTGTAAGTAGCGCGGCCTGAGACGTCAGTTTACAGAGGGATCTCCATGGCAAACCGATTGACCAGCGGCCTCCTGGTCCTGCTTACTTCCCACACTCTCCTTCTTGCCGCCCAAACCTCGAGCTCGCGGTCCGACTTCGAGCGGGTTCAAGACTCCATTGCCAATGTCAGCGATACGGTTCGGCTCCGGGCGCTGTTCCGGCACAGTGATAATCCGGTTCGGGCCGGGATCATCGGCCTCCGCCTTGGAGAGCTGGGTGACGACCCGGATTTCAGCGACGCAATCAGCCGCTTTCGCCGAGCAACCCGGCAGCACGCCAGAGATGGCGCTTCCTGGTTCGGTCTGGGTCTGGCCCAGGCCAAGCGGGCGGAGTGGGAAATGCGGGACATGGTCCGTTTGGGGAGCCGGGTAGGCCTGGGAACCCTGGAGCAGTCCAGCGATGCCTATCGCCAGGCACTGGAAATCGATCCCACATACGTGGCAGCAGCCATTGCAATGGCCCAGGTCGATCTATCGCTGCTCGATTCCACGCGTCTGCCGGCTGCGCGAGATCTCCTGCGTCGCACGGTTGCGTTGGTCCCCGAGGCTCCGCACGAGCTCCTGCTCGTCTGGGGCAGGGTCGAGCGCGCCTCGGGCAGCGTCCAGGCGGCGGCTTCCGCATTCGAGCGCTTTCTTGCCAGTGGCGGCAACCGCGCGCTGGGCCTGCTGGAGCTTGCGCGCTGCCGCCTGGCACTGGGTCACGCATCGGGAGACGCACCGTACTATGAGGGTGCGGCACTGGATGACCCCGAGGCAATAGCGGAGTACCGTGCCGACCTCCAGGTCATAGCAGCCGACTCGGTCCTTCATGAGTTCGACAGCCTGCACGGCCAGTGGCGGGCTGCCTTTCTCCACCG
>DASUVR010000059.1:0-15995 GCA_036378855.1 Gemmatimonadales bacterium
CGGGGCAGCAGGGTAAAGCCAGTGGTGATAGTTCGGTGGGACTTACGTATCGCGCACTGCTACGAGTATTCGTCTCGCTGGCTTTAGTGGCCCCGCTGCCCATCTGCCTCGCTGCCCGGCTGTACGCCCAGACCTCTCTCACCATCTACAACGACGGCCGAGTGCTGGTCCGGCGGAATGTTCCGGCCAAGGTCCCCAAGGGCGCGTCCAGCCAGCGGCTGGCTCTCGGGGCGTTGGATCCGGCCACGATTTTTTCGCTGGACTCATCCGTCGTACTGGACCGCGTTTCCTACGATGGGGCGGTGGATGAGGCCAGCGTGCTGCGCCGTTCGGTGGGCAAGCGGCTGGTCTTTCGGCTGAGCGATCCCCGCGATACCGTGAGTGCCTTGGTGCTGGGAGTGGACCCGCTCCGGCTGCAGCTGCCTGACGGACGGATCAGCTTCTCGCCACCCGGACTGGCGCTCTACCCCAGCGACGTCGTGGTGGTGGAGCCCACCGTGTCGCTCGCCGTTCGGAGCACCCGCTCCCAGGATCAGATGCGACTGGGCTACTTCACCAGCGGTGCCTCCTGGCAGGCCAGTTATCAGATGGTGCTCGGCCGGGAGGATGCCCGGGTCACCGGCATGGCGGTACTGCCGTCCGAATCGCTTCGGGCCGAAGATGCGGAGGTGTATCTCTTGGCGGGCTCGGTCGGCCGGGCTGAGCAGCCCGGCGCCCCACCGCAGCCGCTGGATCGCCGGAAGCAGGCGTTGGCAGCCTCTGACATGATGGCGCGGGAGGTTGCCACTGAACAGCGAGTCGGCGAATTCCACCTGTACGGCCTGCCTGGTCGGAGCACGCTCCAACCCGGCCAAACCACTTCCGTGGCTCTGTTCGATCCCGTACGGGTGAAGTACGACCGCAGCTATGTGGTGCATGGGGATGTGCCCTACTGGGGCTTTCTCCCCCAACAGGGTGAGGAGCTGCAGCCACCGGTGGAGGTGACCTACACCGTGAAGCGTGCCCGTAAGACGGACTTCGGCGATCGGCCGCTTCCTGCCGGTGTAGCCAGGTTGTACCAGCCGGACAGCTCCGGGGGATTACAGCTGATCGGTGAAGCGTCGCTGGATCACACTCCCGCGGGCAATGACCTCCGGCTGAACGCGGGCAACGCCTTCGATCTGACGGCCAGGAGAGTGCAAACCAGCTACATGACCCGGCGGGACAGCACCAAGGCCCAGGGCGTGCACACCGTGGCTACGGCAGACTATCGGGTGACGCTGAAAAACGCGACCGACAGCGCAACGACGATAGCAGTGGAGGAGCAGCGGGCCGGAGAGTGGAGCGTGCTGGCAAGCTCGGCACCGGCGGAAAAGGTCTCTTCTACCCTCACCCGTTTTCGGGTGCGGGTGCCGGCCCAGGGAGAAGCGGTGCTGACCTACCGCATCCGGGTAATCTGGTGACCATCGTCACCATCGCTCATCTCTCCGATTTGCACTTCGGCGGATATGCCGATCTCAAACAGATGGAAGCGCTCGAGGAGTTTCTTCCCACCCTCAATCTCACCGCATTGGTTGTCTCCGGCGACCTGAGTCAGCGCGCCCGGCACGGAGAGTTTCAGGCTGCCCATGTGTTCCTGCATCGGATGCGGATGAAGATGCCGGCGATCGTGGTACCCGGAAATCACGATATCGAATGGTGGAAGAGCCCGCTCGGGCTCCTGGGCGAGAAGAGGAAGTACGCCAAATATCTCCGTTATTACAGCGAGCTGCGCCCGGTGCTCGAGGCTCCCGGCATGATCGCCGCAGGCGCGTTGAGCAGTTATGGCTTCTCGCTCGGCTCGCTGACCTGGAACGTGCGTGATATCGCGGTCAAGGGACATTTGCCGAGGTCCGAAACCAAGCGGATCAAGAAAATCTTCGATGAAGCTCCGCCCGACCTGGCCAAGGTCATGGTGGTGCACCACAACGTGCTGGAGGGAGGCACCGGCCGGATGGGTCTGGCGAGGTGGCAATCGGCCCACAAGCGGCTTCTCGACACCGGAGCAGATGTCATTCTCTGCGGGCACGACCATTATGAAGGCGCCGGTCAGATCGAAGGAGGACTGGCGGTCAGCACCTCGGGCACCCACAGCTACCGCCAGCGCGGCGGCCGACCGTCGGTGTTCAATCTGGTCACGCTCGACACGCAGTCCGTGCACATCCAGCACTTTCGCTGGGTTTCCGCGGATCGGCAGTTCATTGCGTCGGACAAGTTTTCCTTTGCCCGAAGGGGCGCACCAAAGGTGGCGGTCTCGGTGGCCGGCGGGGATCAAGGGTTGTGAAGGCAGGGCAGCGTGGCTGCGGGGCAGAAGGCCAGCTTTTTTTGTTTGAGGATTCACTACCCGATCGATTGCGCATGTTCGGTCTGCGGGATGTCGACCGGATCCTGACCCACACCAATCGCACCGTGATGCTGAGCCTGAATCGCCGGGTGTTGCGAATCCATAAGGGCTATGGATTCGCTCCCGATGGGGTGCTGAAGTCCATCGTCCGGTTTCTCAGCCCTCATGTGCCTCGGCGTTTAAGGCAGGAAGCTGAACGCGAATTTCTCCGGTTCCCGGTCTGGGCCTACAGCCGGTCCACCGAGCCATCTACCCGGAGAGAGCGGTCCCGGCCCGGGGACGGCACCCTGCTCGAGCGCCTGAAGGCCATGCACCAGGATCTCAATATCCGCCATTTCGGCGGGTCGTTGAGCGCCATTCCCATTCGGCTATCCGGTCGGATGAAAACTCGTCTGGGCGAGCTGTCAGTGGACCACAAAGACAACCGTAACAAGGAAATCGGAATCAGCCGCAGGCACATCAGCCGACATTCCTGGAGCGAGGTCGAGCACACGATGCTCCATGAGATGGTGCATCAATGGCAGGCTGAAAACGGTCATGCGGTAGACCATGGACCGGTCTTCAGAGCAAAGGCGCGCGAGGTGGGAGTCCTGCCCGCTGCTCGGAGAAGCCTGGGGCTCTCCGCCGGCGCCGGCTAACCCCTGTACTAGTTGTTTACGGCCGCTATACTGTATTGAAGGTGAGTTGAACGGGCCAAGTCTCAGCCAGCCCGATCCCGCCTGGTAAAGCTCTCTCCGGTAACGAATTAGCGGGCCTGCGCTCGACCCGTGTACCCTGAGCCGATAGCGGCATCGGTGGAATAGCGGAAGCGCGCCAGGTGGAGGATTTCACCACGAACATCGCCATGGTCGCGGCTTGCCCGTATCCGGCTCGCCGGGGTACGCCCATTCGCATTCAGCGACTGGCGGAGGGAATGGCTGCGCGTGGGCACCAGGTCCACGTGGTGACCTATCACTACGGCACTGCCAAACCCGGGACCACGCTCTCGGTCCATCGGATTCCTCAGATCAAGTCGTATCAGAATCCGGCGCCCGGCCCTACCTACGTGAAGCTGGGGCTGCTCGACCCCCTGCTCACAGTGAAGCTCTGGCAAGTGCTGCGGCAGCATCAGATCGATGTCATCCACGCGCACCACTTCGAAGGGCTGCTGGTATCCGCCGCCGCCCGACTTCGCCGGGACATTCCGCTGATTTTCGACGTACACACCCTGCTGTCGTCGGAACTGCCTTTCTATCCGCTCAGACTTCCTCGCTGGGTCACCAATAGTATTGCCGGTTCATTCGACCGGCGTCTCCCCGGCATCGCCGACCACGTCGTCACGGTCACGGAACGGATTCGCCAGCGGCTGCTTCGAATGGGACGGGTTCCGGAAGAGCGGGTTTCAGTGGTGCCCAACGGAGTCGAATGCGACCTCTTCTCCGAGAGTCGGAATCGTGCCGCAAAAACGGCCAATGGCCGTCCGACCCTCATCTTCACCGGGAACCTGGCTCCGTATCAGGGCATCGATCTCATGCTCCTGGCTCTGCGAAAGGTGCTGAATCGAAGAAGCGACGTGCAGCTCAAGATCGTGACCGAATCATCCTTCGAGCAGTATGACGCTCTGGCCCGAGAGCTTGGGGTCTCGGGATCGATCGAGCTGGTCCGGGCGCAGTTCGAGGACATTCCCATGCTGCTCGCCGGTGCAACCGTGGCGGTGAACCCGCGCACCGAGTGCGATGGCATCCCGGTCAAGCTGCTGAACTACATGGCGGCGGGAAAGCCGGTTCTTTCCTTTGCCGGCTCGGCGCCCGGCGTGTGTCATCGGCAGACCGGCTGGCTGGTTCCCGATGGTGACGTCGATGGGTTTGCCGAGGGCGCCCTCACCTTGCTGTCGAACGCCGAGTTGGCCAGCTCCCTGGGACAGAACGCCAGAAGGCTGGTCCAGGACAAGCACGACTGGAGCCGCTCCGCCGAGCTGACGGAGAGCATCTATCATCGAGTGATTCGGGAGCGCGCCACTCAGGGATGAGGGTGTGCTTCATCGTCAGCGAGTTTTTTGCGTGGGGAAAGTACGGTGGCTATGGGACGGCCACCCGGGTGCTGGCCACCGAGTTGGTGCGCCGCGGGTTCCATATCACCGTTGTGACCCCCGCGCGGGGGGCTCAGCCGGAGCGGGAAGAAGTCGAGGGAGTGACTGTGCTGTCCTACCCCGCGCAATCGCTGCGAACCCAGTTGCGTCTCCTCCGCGAAACCCGAGCCGACATCTACCACTCACAGGAACCCTCGCTGGGAACCTGGCTGGCGCGAAAAGCGGCCCCCCGGAGCGCTCACGTCGTCACCTGTAGAGACACCCGTGTTTCCGCCGACTGGCTGATCGAGATGCGGTCATGGTTCCTGGACCATAGCTTCCGGACTCTGCTGACTTTTCCCTACGAGAACAACCTGTTGGTGACCCGCTCGGTCCGCGCGGCGGACGCGGTCTATTGTCCCAACGAGTTCTCCCGCCCGATTGCGCAGGCCAAGTACGGGCTGAATACGCTTCCTGGCTTTCTGCCCAACCCGGTTCGACCCCCCACGGTTCCGATTCACAAGGCTGAACAGCCCACGGTCACTTATCTGGGACGCTGGGACCAACGAAAGCGACCCGAGATCTTCTTCCGCCTGGCCCAGGCCTTTCCTCAGGTGAGGTTCATCGCCATGGGCCAGGCGCGCACGGCGGAGCTGACCGAAATGTTGCACCGGCAGTATGGCAGTCTCCCCAATCTGGAGCTGGAGGGCTTCGTCGATCAGTTCTCCTCCACCCGGTTTCAGGAGATTCTGGCTCAGACCTGGATCCTGGTGAATAGCGCGTTACGGGAAGGATTACCCCGTTCGTTCCTGGAGGCGGCCGCCTTCAGATGCGCCATTCTCAGCCGAGTGGATCCTGACGGGTTCGCTTCGCGCTTCGGGTACCGGGTGGAGGATGACGACTTTGCCCGTGGTCTCCGCCAGCTGTTGGAGAATGATGCCTGGCGGCAAAAGGGGGAGGATGCGCAGGCGTATGTGTCGGAGAAATACGGCTTCGACGCAGCGATCGCCCAACACCTCGAGGCCTATCGGCGGCTCGCCCCATCGGCACCATTATATTCCCAGCCTACTCACTGACTCTCTTTCGAGGCACGAATGGCCACCGCTACAGGCACGTCGCAGTTTACCGGGGTCGACTTTCTCAACTTCGACTCTCTCCTTTCCGAGGAGGAGCGTGCGGTACGCGATACCGTGCGGAGCTGGGTCGATGAAAACCTGATTCCAGTCATTGGCCAGGCGTATGTAGACGGAAAGTTTCCCAAACAGCTCATCCCCGGGATGGCGGAGCTGGGTCTGTTCGGCGCGAATCTTCCTGAGGAATACGGCTGCGCGGGGCTGAATAACGTGGCCTACGGACTGATCATGCAGGAGCTGGAGCGGGGCGACAGCGGGATCCGCTCATTCGCGTCGGTCCAGGGCGCGCTGGTCATGTACCCGATCTATGCCTTCGGAAGCGACGAGCAAAAGCAGCACTGGCTCCCCCTGCTTGCTTCCGGGCAGGAGATCGGCTGCTTCGGCCTGACCGAGCCGGACTACGGCTCGAACCCCGGTGGGATGGTCACCACGGCGCGGGAAACCCGGGATGGCTGGATCCTCAACGGCACCAAGATGTGGATTACCAACGGCTCTCAGGCAACTGTCTCCATTATCTGGGCCAAGACCGGCGATCTGAGAGACCCCAAGTCCATTCGCGGATTCATTGTTCCGACCGACAGCAAGGGCTACGCTGGACGGGACCAGAAAGGGAAGTTGTCGCTTCGGGCCTCCGATACCAGCGAGATCCATCTCCAGGACGTGCAACTGCCCAAGGACGCCATCCTCCCGAAATCAGGCGGGCTGAAGAGCCCGCTCATGTGTCTGACCCAGGCGCGATACGGGATTGCCTGGGGAGCAATCGGGGCGGCCATGGCCTGCTATGACGAGGCGCTACGCTACTCGGGGCAGCGAATCATGTTCGACAAGCCGATTGGGGCTACGCAGATCCAGCAGGTTCGCCTGGTGGAAATGCTCACCGAAATCACCAAGGCCCAGTTCATGACGTTGCAGTTGGGCAAGCTGAAGGATGCCGGTACGATGACCCCATACCAGGTGTCGCTCTGCAAGCGGAACAACGTGAACATGGCCTGTGAATGCGCTCGGGAGGCCCGCCGGCTGCTCGGCGCCAACGGGATTCTGGCCGAGTACCATTCGATGCGCCACATGGCCAATCTGGAATCGGTCTATACCTATGAAGGAACCCACGATATGCATTCCCTCATCGTCGGTGAGGCCATTACCGGACACGCCGCGTACACGTGACCTTCGTCACGGCTAATTAAGTCCTAAGTGACGACCCTGTAGGGGCGTTGAGACCTCTACAGGAGTACAGCAATGGCAAATCGGGTCACCGTGTGGTGGCAGGGTGAGGAATACGACGCGGTCCGGCAGAACGGAGTTGCCGCCCAGGCAAATACCGGCTCGACCTGGCAGGTGCTGCATGATGGAGCAGCCCTGACTAGCTTTGCGGCAGAGCCGGGGGAGGCCCCCGCATCGGTCAAGGAAAAAATCCTGGGATGGCTGGAGGCCAATCAGAGCCGACCGGCAATGGATGTGGGAAGGCAGTGAACCTTTGCCGAGCTTCATTCCAAAGCCCTCCGGTGCACCGCTCGGGGGGCTTTTGGTATCTACCTGAGACCCGTCTCATCGTCCTGTGACGTCTACTCAAGTCAGGCCAAGCGGCGAGAGGGTGGTGACGTTCCGAATCCTGCGGCGTAGTTGAAGGTATGCCCCCTCGCATCACTTCGATTCAGCACCCGGATCTCGCCTTTCCACGGGTCGAAACGCCGGCCCAGATAGCATGCCGCGAGTGGTATGAGGCCCATGGCCGGGAGCTTTACGGCTATCTGCGATTTCAGCTGACCTCGCCCGATCTGGCGGAAGACTTGACTGCAGAGGTATTCCTCCGGGCTCTCTGCCATATCGAATCCTTCAATTCCGCCCTGGGTACTCCGCGGGCGTGGCTATTTCGGATCGCTCAGAACGCGCTGCGTGATCACCGCCGGCAAGCTCGTCGGCGGGTGAGTCTTCCCATCACTTCCTTTCGGGACCTCGAACATCAGGCGCCCTCGATGGAGGAGAGGCTACTCTGGGAGGAGGAGGTCGCCCGACTGCTTGGAGCGGTCGCACTGCTTCCTGCCGCCGACCAGGAGATCATCGGCTTGTGCTATGGCAGCGATCTCTCCCCCGCTGAAGCCGGGGATATCCTTGGGCTCACCGGCTCGGCCGCGCGGACTCGACTCTGGCGCGCCCTGCGGCGTCTCCGGAAGGTCCTTGCCGAATGAGCCGACCCGATCACGAAGACCAGCTCCCTGAGGTTCTAAGGGCCACCGATGCCTTGCTTCGCCGGATCCGGTTCCAGCCCCGTCAATCTCTGGAACCTGAGCTTGCGGGCAGGCTGGTTCGGAGCGAGAAGCCGGCTCGCGTTGGCGTTACCGCCTGGCGACAGTGGTGGCCTGCCGGTCTCGTGGCCGGCCTCGCAGTCGGTTTCCTCGCTTTGCTCCTGATCTTGCACCGCGCAAGTACGATCGACCGCTGTTGCTACGATCTCGACGGTGGCGGTGCGGTGGACGATGGCGTTTTAGTCGTCGCTGAACGCGATGGTCGGATCCGCCGACTTTCAGTGTATGAGGACCGCGATCGGTCGGAGACCTTCACCGCCGCGGATATTATTCGCCTTACACGAGCCGGAGTACCTGAGCCCGAGCAATCCATCCCGCCTGGTTTCACCACGATTCGGCGATGCTGCCAGGATCTTGACGGTGGTGGGCCCGCCGACGATGTCATCATGACTGTGGCCACACCTCCCGATCGGGTTCTTGCTGCCGCCATCTACGAGTTACGCTGACCATTCATGCATCGCTTCTGTGCTGCCGCCGTTCTGCTCGTGCTCCTATCTGAGCCTGCTCAAGCTCAGGAACCTGATACCACGGCTACCGACACCACCCGGGTTACCCAGCTGAAGACCATCGAGGTGACCAGCTCCATCGCCCCGACAGCGGGGCCCACCATTGGCTCTGGGATTCCAGCCCGCATCTCGACCGTGACCGGCGCAGCGATCGACGCCTGGGAACCTCGGCTCCTGGCCGATGCTCTCGCGACCCAACCCGGCATCTCGCTGTACGACGATCTCGGCTCGCCGTTCAAGCTCAATCTCAGCACCCGGGGCTTCAACGTCGGCCCGGTTGTCGGATTGCCCCCGGGAGTGTCGGTATTTCTCGACGGGGTACGCCAGAACGAGCCCGACGCAGCCGAGGTGAACTTCGATCTCCTCCCGATGGAACACGTGCAGCGGGTGGAGCTGCTCAGCGGCTCGGGATCCCTGCTGGGGTCCAATTCTTTGGGCGGCGCGATCAATCTGATCACCCGGCGAGGCTCTGGGCCGCTGGAGGGAGAGGCAGAAGTCTCCGGCGGCTCCTACGGGTCATACTCCGGAGAGGCTTCGCTTGCCGGTTTGAGCAAAGGCGGTTGGGACTACTATCTGGCCGGAGGTTACGAGAATGAAGATGGATGGCGTCAAGCCACCAACGCGGAAAACCTGAACGGCTTTCTCAATCTTGGCCGGCGAGGCCCCGATCACGGCTTCAGCCTGCAGGCGTTTGGCGCAGAGTCCCGAGCCGAGACGGCCGGGTCGCTCCCCGAAAGCATCTTCGATGCTGCACCCAGCACCAACTTTACCGTCGGTGACTTCGAAGATCTCGATCAGTTGCAGGCCTCACTGTCCGGCTACACCGGGCTCGCCAACGGCCGGGCTGCCTTTACCGGATACATCAGGCGCACCACGGCCGAACGTTTCAACGTCAATCAGTTGCCCGACAACAATGTTCGCAGCTTCACCACGAACCGGACCATCGGCGGAAACCTGGATTGGCGCTGGAGCACCCCACGGCCGAACGGCAACCTTTCTCTTCGGTTCGGGGCGGATGGCGGGGCCAATCAGGTCCATATCCAGCTGCTGGAAGAGACGCCAACCGTTCCATCGACCAGTGATCTCACCACCGATGTGCAGAGCCCGAGCTACGATGTTGCCGGCTACGCCCTGGCCGATCTTCGAATCAATGAGGTGACCTTCTCCGGAGGGCTGCGATTCGACTACATCCACATTCCCTTCCAGGACCAGCTCGATCCCTCGGCCGATACCACGAGCAATTTTACCCGGTTGAGCCCCCGGGGTGGCTTGAGTTTCGACCTTGCCCCGGGGGCTTCGGCCTACCTGTCGGTAGGGCAGAGCTTCCGGGCCCCGGCCATTCTCGAGCTGGCCTGCGCCGATGAGACGGCCGCATGCCCCCTGCCGTTTGCCCTCGGTGATGATCCGCCGCTCGATCCGGTGGTAGGAACCACCTTCGAGATTGGCGGTCAGTTGGTCCGCGGCCCGGCAATTTTCAACGCGTCGCTGTATCGCACCAACGTACAAGACGATATCTCGTTTATTCAGTCGGAGGACGCCGTGTTCGAGGGGTTCTTCGATAACATCGGCACCACCCGGCGAGAGGGCATCGAGCTGTCGGTGCAGGTCATTCCCAGCGAGCGGCTCTCGTTATACGCCAACTATGGTTTCACCCGGGCCACGTTCCGAGACCCTGCCGAAATTTTCAGCATCCGGGCCGAGAGTGACTTTGCGGGAGCGCCACTTTCAGGGCCCAACGCTGTTGCCGAGGGTGATCGCCTGCCTCTGGTACCAGACCACCAGGTGAAGTTTGGGGGACTGTTTACCACCTCTTCGGGGTTCCAATTCGGGCTGGACGGGCGCTACATCGGACGGCAATGGCTGCGGGGTGACGAGGCCAACGAGACCTCTCCGCTCGGTGCGTACTTTGTGAGCAACCTGCGCCTTGGCTTCAGTCACGCCCGCTGGGAGGTCTCTGCCATCGCCAGCAACGTCCTCAACTCCCACGAGCCTATCTTCGGGACCTTCAATGAGAACCGCCAGACAGGCCAGTTGGAGCGCTTCCTCACTCCCCTCACTGCCCGTTCGTTCAAGCTTGTCGTCCGCCGGTCCTTTGGCGGAGACGCTCAGTAGCCCACTCACCTGAGTCGGTAGGAGTGGTGACCGCAATCACCGACCCTCGGGGATAGCGCCTTCATCCTGTGGCGGGCTAATAGACGAACCATTGCGGTGGAGGCGGACCATGCAGACTACGGCTGTCGCGGTGCCGGTGCGGGACACCGGCGACGCGTTGAAGGCATCGCTCACCGGCGCGCTCAACACGCTTTTTGCTGCCATACCCCGAATTCTCGGCTTTGTTGTCGTTCTCATCATTGGCTGGATCATCTCCTCGCTGCTGGCTCGCGGAGTTCAGGCTCTGTTGCATGCGGTGAGATTCAACGACCTGGCTCGCCGCGCGGGCCTCGCCGATTTCGTGCACAAGATGGGCGTCAAAGACGACTCGTCCGCCGTGCTGGCGGGGATCGTCAAGTGGTTTGTCCGGCTGATCACGCTCGTGGTGGCCTTCGACACCCTGGGCCTGCCGGCGGTGTCCAACGTCCTCCAGCAGTTGCTGCTGTGGCTGCCCAATCTGGTGGTTGCTCTGGTGGTGCTGGTAATCGGCGGGCTGGCGGCCAAGGCGCTTTCACAGCTGGTACGAGGAGCCTCGGCAGAGGCCGGGTTCACCAATTCCGAGATGCTGGCCGCGGTAACCCGGGTTGCCGTTTGGGGCTTTACCATCGTTGTCGCGGTGAATCAGTTGGGCATAGCCACCACGCTCATCAACACTCTCCTGGTCGGCATTGTGGGCGCGCTGGCCCTTGCCTTTGGCCTTGCCTTCGGGCTCGGCGGACGAGATCGTGCCGCGCAGATCCTCGATCGGGCCGGCCGCAATCTGGAGCACGCCGGGCCCAAGCTGGAGCGGGCCGCGAATGCGGCTCGCCATCAGACCGAGGGCATGGCCCAGCAAGTTCAGGATACGGCGCACCACACTCACGGGAGTCACGCCTCCAGAGGCGTTCCCGGGAATGGTTGGATCGAGCGGGCAACCGTCGATCGTCGGCGGGTGGGCCGGCCGGGAATTCAGGACCGGCGCAGCGGCGGCACCAATTCGTAAGCCTCCACGCAACCGGAACTCGAGGCCACCCCACGGTGGCCTCGTTGCGTTTGCCTCCAAAGGCGGGATAGCTTTGCCGCCATCAGACTCGACTCGCGCCTCAGGGAGCCAGACTTGAAGATCGCGGTGTGCATCAAGCGGGTACCAGACATGGAGATGCGGTTCAGCATCGCGGCGGACCGTACCTCGCTGGATTCAACCGGCATGAAGTACGAGATGGGCGACTTTGACGGGTACGCGCTCGAGGTTGGCCTGCAGCTGACCGAGAAGCACGGGCCCGGGGAAGTAGTTGTGGTATCGCTCGGTCCCGATGGAGTCCAGGAGATCCTGCGGAAGGGCCTGGCCATGGGAGCGAGCCGGGCAATTCAGCTCAAGGTCGATCAGGTGCCCTTTGACGGTTTGGCCATAGCGAAGGCATTGGCGGAGGAGCTGCGGAATGGCGGCTATGACCTGATTCTCTTCGGGAGAATGGCAACCGATACGGCCAACGGCACCGTCGGACCCATGACCGCCGAGCTGCTGGATCTCCCCTGCGTTACCGGAATTTCCCAGCTCGAGCTCTCGAACGGCCGGGGCAGCGCGCGGCGCGATCTGGAGGGAGCCTCGGAGACTGTCGAATTCCCACTGCCGGCGGTGCTCACCATCGACGAGGGTATTGCCCGGCCGCGGTTGGCCTCGCTCAAGGGGATCATGGCTGCAAAGAAGAAGCCGCTCGAGACCAAGCCGGCGCAACTGGGTCCAGTCAACCTGAAAGTCGAGCGCATGGAGCTGCCGGCCGATCGGCCACCGGGACGGATCGTCGGGGAGGGGGCCGACGCGGTCCCGGAGCTTCTCCGCCTCCTGCAAACCGAAGCCAAGGTGTTGTGATGTCCGCGTTCCTGGCTTTTGCCGAAACTCGCGCGGGCGTACCACGGAAGGTCGCCTTTGAAACCGTTACCGCGGCACGCCGGGCGGCCGATGCAGCTGGTGGCGGCGAGGTACATGCCGTGCTTCTCGGTGCTTCGGGCATGGCCCAACACGCCGGCGCCTTGGGGAAGAATGGGGCAGACGTGGTCTACGTGGTGGAGCATCCCGGGCTCGAGCGGTACAACCCGGAGGTGTACTCGGCCACCGTGTCGGAGCGAATACGTGCAGGCCAGTATCGGGCCGCGTTCTTTACCAGCTCGGCCGAGGGCCGGGATCTAGCTCCGAGAGTCGCGGCCCGGCTCGGCGTGAGCATCGCTTCAGACGTGACGGAGTTCGAGATCCAGAATGATGCGGTGATTGCGCAGCACCCGGCGTATACCGGGAAGGTGAACGTCATTCTCAGGCTGACGGGATCTCCTGCGCTGATATCGCTGCGTCCAGGCTTCGTTACCCCCACCGAACAACCGCGTGAAGCCCGAGTGGAGACCCTGAAGCCGGCCATCGACCCGGGAGCTGCACGGGTGAAGGTCACCGAGCTGGCTCAACGGAGCACGACCAAGCTCGATCTGGGCGAAGCGTCAATCATCGTGAGCGGTGGACGCGGCTTGCGTGCGGCGGAAAACTTCAAGCTGGTGGAAGACCTGGCCGCCGCCATCGGCAACGCGGCAGTAGGAGCCACCCGCGCCGTAACCGATGACGGATGGCGGCCTGCTACAGACCAGATCGGTCAGACGGGGCGGCTGGTGAGCCCCGACCTGTACATTGCGGTGGGAATCTCGGGCGCCATACAGCATCTTGCCGGGATGCGCACCGCGAAAACGATCGTTGCCATCAACAAGGACAAGGACGCTCCCATCTTCAAGATTGCGGACTACGGAATCGTGGGTGACCTGTTCGAGATAGTTCCCCGGCTCACCGACGAGGTGAAGAAGGTTCGAAGCCACGGCTAGAACAGCAATCGAGGAACCTTTCGGCGGTAGAAACCATACTCGGGAAATCGCTCCGTCAGATACGTTTCCTCCTTTCGCGCCTTGGCCTTGAAGAATTGCAGCGCTCCGGCACCTGCCAGCAGCGCCAGAGTCCAGTTGCTCCAAAACAGCGTGTAACCTGCCAGCAACAGCACGGCCCCAGCATAAATCGGATGACGCGTATGGGCGTATGCGCCCGTGGTTACCAGCCGGCTTTGCGCCATCGGCTCGGTTCCCGGGGTCAAGTTGCTCCCGAGCGATCGCGCGCCCCAGGCCAGCATTGCTCCTCCCGCGGCAATCAACACTCCGCCCCACCAGCGTACCCTCACCGGATCCAGTCGGTTCAGCATGTAGTCAGTCGGACCCAGGTTGATGTACCGGGGTAGCAACGGTGCTGCCAAGCCGACCACGACTATGAGGACGATTTGGCCCCAGACCCATGGGTCTCGCGCGGCCTTTTCAAGATCCATCGCTCTAACCTAGCGCCGTTATATTTACCCGCCTTGTCAGCGACCTCGTGAGCTCAGGAGTATCGAGTGGCCATTGTCCTTCCCGCGCGGCACCAACCCCCGCTTCCGCTCGACCGCCTGATCGTTCGCCAGCCTCCCGGTCCGGAAGCCATGGAGATGGACGTGCTCATTGTGGGGGCAGGTCCCGCCGGACTGGCCTGTGCCATCGAGCTGAGCCGTCTGGCCAGGCAGGAGCAGGAAGCTGGGGGGACTTTGTCCGAGCTCACTGTTGCGGTGCTGGAAAAGGCCGAGAGCCTGGGGGAGCATAACCTGTCGGGAGCAGTCATCAATCCCCGCGCCTTCCGCGAGTTGTTTCCCGACTTGCCGGTCGAGCAGCTCCCATTTCGTCAGCCGGTCTCCCGTGAAGCGGTGTATCTGCTGACCGAACGCAGGGCTCAGCGGCTTCCCACTCCGCCCACGATGCACAACTCCGGATACTACACGGCTTCGATCTGCGAGGTCGTGCGCTGGCTGGGCGAGCGGGCAGAGGAGGCCGGGGTGAACATCTTTGCCGGCTTTCCGGTCGATGCCCTGCTGGTGGATGGCGAATCGGTGCGCGGAGTGCGTACTACGCCGTCGGGTTTGAATCGGGACGGCAGTCCCGGCAGCGGTTACACCGAGCCCACCGAAGTCACCGCCCGAGTCACCATGCTGGCCGAAGGCACCCGAGGGCTACTCTCGCAGGCCTACGCCCAGTGGCAGAAAGTCGGCTCTCCCAATCCACAGCTATTTGCTCTTGGCGTCAAAGAGGTGTGGGAGACGAAACGCCCGCTCGACCGTGTGATCCACACTCTGGGATGGCCGCTTCCTACCGATGCCTTTGGGGGGAGCTTCATGTATCCGCTGGGCGCGGACCAGATAGCGCTCGGACTGGTCGTAGGGCTGGACTACCACAACGCTGCGCTCGATGTCCATCAATTGCTCCAACGGATGAAGCTGCATCCGCTGTTCCGGCCATACCTGGAGGGAGGACAGCTTCTGGAGTGGGGAGCGAAGACCATCCCCGAAGGGGGCTACTACTCACTGCCGGAGCGGCGTTACGGCGCCGGGGTCATGATTTTGGGAGACGCTGCAGGGTTCGTCGACGTCCCCTCGCTCAAGGGAATCCACTACGCCATGCAGTCGGGAATCTTCGCGGCCCGGGTGGCATTCCAGGCTCTCAAGTCGGGAGACAACTCGGCGGCGTCGCTGGGAGCATACGATCGCATGGTGGCCGACAGTTACATCGCGCGCGACCTGTATCGCACCCGCAACATGAGGCTTGCCTTCAAGGACGGATTTTATCTGGGAGGGGTCAAGGCAGGAATGATGACCCTGACTGGAGGCCGTTTTCCCGGCGGCAGAATTGCTATGCCGTCCGATGCCTCGGTGCCCCGGGCAACCAATGGAGCAATGCCTTTCAGCCCTGACGGCGTGCTCACCTTCGGTAAGCTGGATGCCGTGTTCAAGTCAGGAAATGCAACCCGCGATACCATCCCTTCCCACCTCCTGGTGGGCCAGGATGTGAGTCCGGAGCTTGCCCAATTCTATTCCCACTTGTGTCCTGCCGGTGTCTATGAGGTGGTCGACGGAGAACTTCGGGTCAACGCACCCAACTGTGTCGATTGTAAGGCCACGGACGTGGTAGGTCCGCGATGGTCGCCTCGGGAGGGTGGGAGTGGACCCAAGTACCGGCTCATGTGAGCCGCTGCAGCCTGCCGCTGCGATCACTTGCATGATGTAGAATCGTGCCGCACAACTGATTCTGCCGTTCCGCCGTTCCTGCCGTTTTAGCGCTGCCTGCATTCTATACGCTGTCGCATTCCTATGAATTGAGACTTTAGGGGTTCTTGCCGAAACTACCTGTGCCTCAAAGCCTTCGGCACGTGAGGGACAGACGAGCGGCTGAACCCTCGTCAGCGCGATCCGCTGGTCCGAATGCGGGAGGACCGATGTCTCGAGCTGGACAACTCGCAGCCCACGCCCTGGTTCTCGGACTGGGACTCGGGGCGCCTAGCGGCGCTCCAGCCCAGACCGTGGGCGCAGCGTGGCAGGCGACGCCGGCATCGATCCTCAAGAGCTCACTGCGGACGGTGGTAGCCGCCCAGGACAAGTACCGGGCGTCACACCCCGGATTCGCGAGCACCCT
>DASUVR010000060.1:0-6553 GCA_036378855.1 Gemmatimonadales bacterium
CCGGGATGAAGCTCTGGCCGAAAAAGAACGTCCACTGGTACTGAGCGGCCAGGCCCTGGGCAACCATCAGTGCAGCGGTTCCCGCGCCGGCCCGACGCAAGCTCACGCCCTGCCGCCGGACGACGGGATAAAGTGCCACTAGACCCTGAGTGAGCACCGGAATCCGCGGGCGGCATAGTAGGATTCCGCACCGTTATGGTAGACGAAGACTGTATCGTAGCGGCGATCGCAGAAGAGTGCGCCGCCGAGCTTCCGGATCCGATCGGGTGTTTGCACCCAGCTGGACGTGGTCGTGTCGAACTGTCCCAGCTTCTGGAGGGCCTGATACTCCTCCACGGTCAGCAGGGCGGCACCCATGGCGGTGACCATCTCCAGCGCGCTGGACTTTGGTTTGTGCTCCTTCCGTGCCTCCAGTGCCTCGCGATCGTAGCACACGCTGCGGCGGCCTTTGGGGCTCTGGGCTGAACAATCCATGAAGAGGCATTCACCGGTTGATTCAGCCATACCCACAACGTCCGGCTCGCCGCCGGACTGCTCCATTTCATTGAGCGACCAAAGCTTGGCGTCGTTCCCCTCGAGTCTGGCAAGTACCGCGGTCCACTGGAGCCTGGCATGGCGTTCCAGGTGGGCTTCGAAACGAGCTTTCAGGGTTCTCAGCAAGTCATCGCGCTGCTTCGCGGCAATCTTCTTTGCTATGGGCATCTCGATGTGGGTGAATGGTGGGCTTTGCCTGACTCTGACTGGATAGCAGTCAGCGTTGGTCGTCAATTTGGGCGACGCAGCCTCGTGAGGACCCGATCCAGGGCGGCCGCAAACGCCTGCTTCGCTCTACCATCATAGGGCGGCGGGCCTCCGGTGACCGCCCCCGCCATTCTTGCCTGATCCATGAAGTCCCGCACCGACAGCCGCTCACCGATGGTATCAGGGGTATGTTCCGCGCCCCGCGGATCCAGCACGGCGATGCCATGGGGGACCAGTAGTGCAGCCAATGGGATGTCCTGAGTAATGACCAGGTCTCCCGGAGTGGCGTGGTCTGCGATGTGCTGATCGGCCACATCCGCTCCACCATCCACCCATACGGCCGTGACCAACGGGTTGCCCGGAGGCGTTTGCAACCGCTGGTTGGCGACGAGCACAGTTTCGATACCCAGCCGCCTGGCTGCCCGAAACACCAGCTCCTTCACGTCCCTGGGCGCCGCGTCGGCGTCGATCCAGATCTTCAGTGAGTCTCTCTCCCCTGCTTTGCGCGGCTCAGCTCAGAGTGCATCGGAGCACTGTGGGCTTGGTCAGGAAGCGCCCGGCGCACCCGGATGGGTTGGCTGCGCGCCCGTTACCGCCCGCTCGATGCGGCGATCAGGAATCAACCACATGAGTGCAACCAGAACGTACACGGCATGGGCCAGACCCGGGCGCAGTGATGCCGCTCCGATGGCCAACAGGTAGAGCAGGGGAGAGATCTTCCCCTTGAGGTCACGGCCCACAGCTGTGGCCAGCACCGACCTCGGACCCTCCGCACGCAGGATCTGCTGCTGCAGCACCCAGTAGGCAATGGCTGCCATCAGGAGAACCACGCCATACAGGGCGGTAGGGGTCGATGCCAGGTGGTTCTCGCCCATCCAGGCCGTCACGAACGGTATCAGTGAAAGCCAAAACAGCAGGTGCAAATTCGCCCAGAGAATTGTGCCAGTCACCCGATGGGTGACGTGCAACATGTGGTGATGGTTGTTCCAGTAGATCCCCAGGTAGACGAAGCTCAGGATGTAGCTCAGCAGGATCGGCATCAGTGGCCGCAGAGCCGAGAGGTCGGTGCCATGGGGTGGCTGCAGCTCGAGCACCATGATGGTAATGATGATCGCCAGGACTCCATCGCTGAATGCCTCCAGCCGATCCTTGCCCATCGATGTCCTCCTCTAGGGGACTCTCGCCTAACGGACCGCCTCTGATCTGAAGCGCGCGTGGCCGCGTCGTCCCAGGAAATGATGTGACGGCACTCACTGCCTGGGACAATAGGTGGACGTACGCTGAACGGGTCGTCGAGCCGGCTACTTGGCCCCCTGAAGGAGGCAGCCCTATGATCAGCGAGTCCTCCAAGTCACGACCTTCTGGACGGCATCACATGCGCGATTCTCGCACGAGACGGTATGAGCCAACTGCGCTCTACGCGCTGGCAAATACCCTCAAGCGCGAGGGCCTAGATCTGCATAATCTCGCTGGACCCTGGCGTCCAATCCGCCGGATACTGCGGCGGCCCGGACGGAACGCCGAACGGACCGTTCCCATTGTCACCAATGGTACCGTAGAGATTGCGGTGGATACCGCCGAGCATGCGGCAGACCTTTCGGGAATTCTCAATTCTTCCGGACTGGAGCATGTAGATCCCATTGCAAAGCTCCGGCCGCCGGCCGACGATCTTCTGCACGAGTAGCAGCAGGAGCACGAAGCGCAGGTCTGGCATCGGCTAACGGTGCGGCGGTGCGTGCGATCCTATCGTTTGGGCTCATAGCGCATCGCCACTGCCCCTGAGCCGAGCTCCAGCCGGCTCACCAGCTTCAGGTCGATCCACTTCGACAGCCCGGCGAATAGCGTGGGCCCATGGCCCACCAGCCGGGGATGGACCACGAACTCGTACTCATCGATCAATCCCAGCTCCGCCAACGCCTGCGGGAGTTTGACGCCTCCCACGAACAGACCCTTACCCGGCTCCCGCTTGAGTCGCTGAACCGCCTCTCCCAGGTTTCCGCGGACGAGCTCCGCGTTCCAATCGACCCGCTCCAGGGTGCTGGACACGACGTACTTCTTGGCCGCGTCGATGGTCCGGGCGAACGGCTCCGTCCAGTCAGGCATCACCACTGTCCGGGTCGACAATCGCCACGCTGCCTCCATCATTTCGTAGGTGACCCGGCCAAAGAGAAGGGCATCGGCCTGGGCGATGTTTTCCATCGCGTGACGATGCAGGTCTTCGTCCGCGATGCCTACGCGGTGATCGCAGCACCCGTCCAGTGTGACGTTGATGGAATATCGAAGGGGTCGCATGACGTAAGATTACCGCCCATGCGATAGACTAGCCACGTAGGTCGCGTGGTTGGACTATCCGGTCTTCAACCGGCCGGCAACCCTGTAGGCACTGAAGACGATGCCGGACGGCGTGGTGTTCGTGCTGACGAGCTCCAGCGAGCGGGCCGGGGTTCCCTCAGCAAAGAAGCGCTTTCCCCTGCCCAGTAGGACCGGATAGACCACCAGCAGCACCTCATCCGCCAGCCCCTGCTCGAGCAGCGTCGAGGTGAGGGTGGAGCTACCCGAAAGGATCAGGTCCGGCCCGTCCTGCGACTGGATGCGCCGAATGCCCTGGGAGAGGTCCGGTCCCAGGCCTTCGGCCGGACCCCACTCGAGATTCTCCGGACGGTGGGTAGCGATGAATTTCGTCGCGGCATTGAGGCGATCCGCCATCGGACTGCTTGGCGCCTTCGGCCAGAAGTCCGACCACATGTCGTAGGTGCGACGGCCAAGCAGTAGATCGAAGCGCTCGCCATGCGCGGCCAGGATTGCCTCCCGGCCGGCCGGGGTCCGATAGGGGACGGTCCACTCGGCGTAGGGGAACTCGTTCTCATCGGCGGAGTGCTGGATCACGCCGTCCAGCGAGATGTGTTCGATCATCTTGAGCTTTCTCATTAAAACTTCACTTTCGCGATTTCCGCATTGGGCGTGAACCCTTCACCGAAATCCTCGACGTCCATCAACTTGCGGATCTCGACCACAGCCTCGCCCTTGGGAAAAATGTTGGGGGTGCGCTTCACCAGCTGGATCGCTTCTTCCAGCGAGTTCACCTGAATGATCGAGAAGCCCGCCACGACCTCCTTGGTCTCGGCGAACGGACCGTCCATGACAGTGCGCTGGTCGCCACTGAACTTTACCCTCGCCCCCTTCGAGGTCGGGGCGAGGCCTTCGGCGGCCAGGAGGATACCTGCCTTCGCGAGCTCCTCGTTGTACTCTTGCATCGCGGCAAACGCTTCCGGCTTGGGTGGAGGGCCCGCCTCCGATTCCTTCGTCGCCATGGCCATGACAATGAAACGCATTGATTCTCTCCTGAATTCGGTTGGTGCCGGCAGTCGCGGCTTTTCGTGGCTTCATTAACACGTCGAACGAGACCGGCCGAAATCGACATGAGGTGGGGGAAAGCCCCAAGCAGTGAGGTTCAGAGTACTTGGCGTCATCCTCCGTCGCGCTGCTCCCAGCTGGCGCGCTTCATCGGAATCCGAAAGTCTCCACATTGGTTCTTCGCCTCCAGTGTCAGGAGATCTGCGAGCCAGCGTATTCGACTTTCTGGCCGGTGTACCCGTCGAAGATGCGGCGGTGCTCCTCGTAGGACCACGGGCCCGCACGGGTGTAGTAATCCGCGACCCATGCCTGCAGCGCCTCGAGCATCGTATCCTGCTGCTCCATGGACGCGTACTTGTGCGGTTCCCAGGGTCGGTGCCGGTTATTCGCCAAGCAATCTGCCAAGCCTGGGTTGAGGAAGATCAGTTCGGTACAGTGCGTGCTCGCGGCCTCGATGAGATCCCCGTAGCATCCTTCGATGACCCAGGCATCGTGCCCGGCGAGAAATTGGCTCAGTGAAGCCGCGATCACATCGGCTGAGCGCTGGACCGCGATCTGCCGCGGCTCCCACACGATGGAGTCGAGATCCAAGTGGGCGAGGTGATGTTTGGCCGCAAGGGTCCGAGCCAGCGTGGTCTTACCCGACCCGGAGTTGCCGAAGATGAGGATTCTCATGGTCCTCATCTAATGTTCTTCGGAACTGCAGCTGCCGCTAGCACGGGCATGTGGTAGGCGGCGGCTCGGCAAGCACTGATCACTTCACCTGGCCACCGCCTGGTGAATTACATAGCTGTTGGCGGTTCCGGATGTCGGCGGTGCCGCGCATACAGCCACAGCGCGGTCAGAATTCCTGGCGGACCAAACAGAATCATGACAGTCTTCAATACTGCTACGTCGTCAGCGACGACACTGTAGACAAGATCCGTGTGTTGCTCAGGCGCCCCCACGAACGGAGTCCCACCGTTCGCCAGGGCAGCCGATTTTGGCGCCGCTAACTTTTGCGATTGCCACTGGCGCCCTAGGTCGAGCACAAAGAGACCAACCAACAGGCCGAGCCAAGCCAGCCACAGAACCTGAATTCTCCGACGAGACCAAGCGGCTAGGTGACGCATGTCCGGCACATCACTTGGTTCAAGAAGTCTCTTGGGTCAGGCCTCAGCAATAGCCGCGATGGACACCTTGAGTCCGGGAACCCTTGCCGGCAACTTCGCACCTTGACGAGCAGGTGGATTGGCGGGAAACCAGCGGAGCCATTCCTCGTTCATGCCGGCGAAGTCATCCTCATCCGCCAAGACAATAGTGACACTCACGATCTTCTCGAGGGAGCTCCCAGCCTCCTCCAGGATGGCAGTGATATTGGTCAGGCACTGACGAGTCTGCTCCTGAATCGTGGCGCCCTTGATCTGCCCGCTGGCGGGATCATGTGGAGCTGTGCCGGAAATGAAGACGAGTCCTGCCGCCTTGACCGCCTGACTGTAGGTCGCGGGAGGCTTGGCCGCGTTTGGTGTGAAGACGATCTGACGAGGCATTGTGTCTCCGTAGGTGTTAACACGATCCAATCAGCAAGGATTGACAGCTGAGGCCCATCGGCCTGTGCATCAGCGGCGGCGACTTCGGAGTTCGTCACATCCTGGGGCGCTGGGCGAATCGGCGTTCATAATGGGTAACATCGTCGAGGCGCCAGGGTCGCGGTTCCCGCCGACCAGACCGCCGGAGCAGACCGACACCGACTGCAGCAGTAGCTCCACCGGCGATGAGCAGCACGGGTGCGACGCTTGCAACCTCCGATCCAAGAGCTACTGCTGTGACGAGCAGACTGACGGCAAATGCAGCAACTCCAGCCTCCCAGAGATGACAGCGCGGTGCCCGGCGCCAGCCTCGACCGACTTCCCAGGCCAGGACACTGCCAGGCAGAACGAGCCACCAAGGGCTGGGATAGGGTGGCTGGACGATGGCACCGAGCAAGAGACCGGCGATGGAGGCGGCCACGAGGAGGGTAATGGGACGTCGGAGCTGGTCGAGCCAGGCACGGCGCATATCCCGAGCGAGTAGGAGAACCGCGCCAACGGCGAGGACTAGCTCGACCACGGCCTGCAGTGTCATGAGGACCTCCCCAAGCGACCGCCGTGAGATCTATGCTACGGACCGGGCAACGGCCTGCGGCGAACGGCCCGTGCGCACTGTCTAAGGCTCCTTAGAATGGAGTCATGGACGTCCGCCTAACACACGGCGCATCAGCTGCGGCGACCCACTAGCAAGCATACCATCTGACGTTCTTAGATGTGAAGCGACCGCCGGTTTTCATGCCCCTGTTAGGCGCCGCCATGCGCGCGCATCCTGGGACCGCTCGGCCACCAGCGCAGATGATGCGCGTGGTGATACACGCTGAACTCCAGCATCTCGCGCACCGTGAGTCGTCCCAGAAGGGGATGCAGCAGCTGATACCGATCCAGGGAGG
>DASUVR010000061.1:0-13229 GCA_036378855.1 Gemmatimonadales bacterium
AAAGGCTGGCTCCCATGGCCATCCGATGGGAGCGCAGGGTGGAGCTGGTGGGTTTACACGACGCGTTTGTCCCCCAGGAAGGTGCGGTGCATGATGCGGTGATCGCCGCGCTGGAAAATTGCTTCAACACCACCAAGGGGAAGTGCCTGGATACCTCGGATCCGGTACAGATGAACGAAGCGGCGATGTATAGCCGGCAGTTGGCGCTGTTCGGGGTGGACGATCCCGCGTACAATCATCTCAACCCCGAGCTCCAATGCAACCTGGGCTGGTCCGGTACCACCAGCAGCACAGCCCAAGTCGAAAAGAGCGACGGCAGCGGCGTTACCGATCTCATCACCGCTGATGTGCAATGGGTGATCGACAGCGCCAATACCTATCCCGGCGTTCAGACCCGGTATCAAATCAAACGCGGAAGCATTCAGTGGGAGCAGAAGGGCACCGACCAATTTGGCTGCACCCATAGTGGAGGACCGCAGTCGTTCGACCTTGCTCCGGAGGACGGCGAGATCGTGGTCGATGAGATCAACCACACCTACCAGGCGAGCGGCGTCACGATGCACTTTACCCAGGCAGCCGTCACCTGCCCGGCGGGACAACCTTCCTATACCACGGACGTGGCCGTGTCCTATTGGCTGCTTACGCCGCTGCTGCCGTTCACCGAGAACGCAACGGAGTTGTCGGGCACGTACGAGTACCCGGGGTTGAATACCACCTTCGTGTGGGATTTCAAGCGCTGATCTGCCCCCTGAGGGGAACCTCCGGGTTCCCCTCCAGGCCTACCGCGGGACCACCCTCCTGCCGTATTCTTGACCTACCCGCAGCAGCGAAGGCCCATGCACCTCAGCCGTCTCACCTATCTCCTTGTTCCCATTGCCGCGCTGGCCTGTAGCGACTCCACTGCACCAGCCGAGGAGGAGTTTACCATACAGACCACCGGCGAAGAGATCGTCCTGAGCAACGCCGCGGACAAGCCAACCTTTTACTTCATCGTGGAGCGGGAGACCGCCGCCTTGCTCGACTTTGCCACCTGCGTGAAAGGGCCCGACTGCAAGAGCGTCGCCCCCGGCAAGACGATCCGAATTCCCTACCGCCAGATTGCCGGGTACAGGCCCGAGCGCAAGGAAGCCATTGTGTACTGGTGGAGGAGTGTGCTGGCCGCCACCGGTCCCCGGGTGGACAAGCTGCGCAATCAGGTGGTGGAGCTGTAGTGATACGATGAGAGTGCCTCAGCCGGAGCCGCATCCGCAGCCTTTTCCCAACCCAACTAATCCTTCCCGCCGGCCGGAGCCCCCGCCTCGTCCGGAGCCACAGCCCGACGGCGAGCCGGATTAGAGTCCTACTCCCCCGGCACCTCGCTCTCGTCCAGGTGCAGCTCGTGCCTGGCGGTCCGATGGATGATGAACACGATCACTGCACCCACCAGGAGCACCCCCAGCAACCACAGCTCTACCCGTTTCACCTTCCCCAACAACGCGATGGCGCTGCCGCTCACCACGTAACCCAGCCCGGTAAAAACCAGCGCGCCAATCGTACAGCCGATGACGTCGATCAGCAGGAATCGGGTGACGCGCAGGCCGTGCAGTCCCCAAAACAGCATGCTGGCCGCCTTGGTGCCGTACACGAATCGGGCTGCCAGGAGCTCCCACGGGCCTAGCCGGTAGGCCAACCGCTCGATGGTAGGACCTACCTTGCGGTACAGCTTTCCCTCCCGAAATCTCGGTCCGCGCAGCCGGCCGAACCCGAACCAGATCGAGTCACCCATCAGACTCCCCAACGCGCCCGCGGCTATGGCGTGGGGAAAGGGGAAAATGCCGAGGTGGGCAACCACGCCCGCCAATATCAGGCTGAAATCACCTTCGAAGGCCGCTCCCAGGAACACCGCCAGCAGGCCATAGCGGATCAGCAGCTCCTGCAGGTGCATCGGCTAGGCCGGCGGAGTGGAGATAGGCTGTTCCGGAGTGAGACCGAGATGCACCCGCGCCCTCTCGAGCGACTGATCGATATCGGCGCACACATTACTCCCACCGATTTCCCCCAGCAGCCCGGAGCGCTCCAGGGCCAGGCGCGGCTGTTTCGGAACATCCGACAACAGCACCATGGTTCCATCCTTTCGGGTCCGCCGCACCAGGTCCCTCAACGCATGCATGGCGGTGGAGTCTATAGCGGGCACGTTGCGCATGCGGACGATGAGAACTTTCGGCTTTCGGGAAACCTCGGACAAAGTGTCCTTGAACTTTTCGGCGGCTCCAAAGAAGAAGGGACCGTTGATCTCGTACACTTCCACTCCCTTGGGAACGGCACGCCGAAAGATGGCGCCCGACTGATCCTGACTGGACGGGGCGTCCTTGAACTCATCGGATACCACCGTCACGTTCGTGACCTCCGCCATGCGTTTCATGAAGAGGAACGATGCCAGCACCATCCCAACGCCAATGCCGGTGGTAAGGTCCACCAGTACGGTGAGGAGAAAAGTCACCATCATGACCAGCGCGTCGCTGCGGGGTGCGCTGAGCTCGTTCCGGAAGACCTGCCACTCAGCCATTCGATAGGCCACCCAGAGGACGATCGCGGCCAGAGTCGCCAATGGGATCAGGCCGGCCAGCCGGCCGAAGAACAGCGTGATCAGCAGCAGGGTCAGGGAATGCACGATCCCGGCAACCGGAGTGCGTCCGCCGCTTTTGACGTTGGTGGCCGTCCGGGCAATGGCGCCGGTGGCCGGAATACCGCCGAAGAGCGGCGTCACCACGTTGGCTATTCCCTGCGCCACCAGCTCCATATTGGAGCGGTGCCGGCCGCCGATCATCCCGTCGGCCACCACCGCGGAGAGCAGCGACTCCACTCCACCCAGTGCGGCAATAGCGAGCGCGGGCCCCACCAGCTGACGCGCTTCCACCAAGGAGACTGCCGGCAGCGATAGTTGGGGGAACCCGACCTTGATCTCTCCGAACCTGCTCCCGATGGTTTCGACCGGCAGGTGCAGCACCAGCGCGCCGACCGTGGTCAAGACCAGCGCCACAAAGGGCGCCGGCACCCGGTGGCTCACTCGCGGCCAGAGAACAATGATCACAAGAGTAACGAGAGACAGTGCGACCGCATACGGATTGATTGTATGGATTCGTTGACCATACAGTATGAGGCGCTCGATGAACTCGGGAGGCGCGGCACTCAGCTGCAGCCCGAGCACATCCCGCAGTTGTTGCACAATGAGGATGACGGCGATCCCGGACGTGAACCCGGTGACCACCGGGAACGGGATGAACTTGATGGCCCCGCCGAGACCGCCCAGACCGAATCCGATGAGGACCAGTCCGCCCAGGATGGTGGCGAGCGTGAGCCCATCCACCCCGTATCTCTGGACGATTCCATAGACTATCACCACGAAGGCGCCGGTCGGCCCTCCGATCTGCACCCGTGAGCCTCCCAGCGCCGAAATCAGAAATCCTGCGATAACCGCGGTGTAGAGTCCCCGCTCCGGCGTAACCCCGCTGGCGATGGCAAACGCGATGGCAAGAGGCAGCGCCACAATCCCGACGATGACCCCGGCGGTGAGGTCGGCCAGGAACTGCGCGCGGGTATAGGTCTGGAGGGTGGTGAAGAGTTTGGGAAGAAGCACGGTCTTACAGAAGCATCGTTCCCGCCAGCCCGAGCAGGAGGAGGAAGCCACATACGTCGGTGAAGGTGGTGACGAATATGGAGGAGGCCACGGCGGGGTCGGCGCCGAGTCGCTCGAGCAGGAGGGGGATGAAGGCACCGGCAAAGCCGGCCACCATCAGGTTCCCGGTCATGGCCAGGAAGACCACTATGCCGAGCCTGGGGCCTTCGCCGATGAGCGCGGCGACGGTTCCCACCGTGAGCCCCATGACGATCCCGTTGGTGACGCCAACCAGGATCTCTTTGCCCACCACCCGGGCAAACAGGTGCACCGGAATGAGACCCAAGGCCAACCTGCGAACGGTGACGGCGAGCGCCTGAGTGCCCGCGTTACCGCCCATGCCGGCGATAATCGGCATCCATACCGCGAGCGCCACGGTGTGCTGGATGGTGTGCTGAAACAGGTACACCACTCCGCCCGCCAGGAACGCGGTCAGCAGGTTTACCGAAAGCCAGGGCAGCCGGCTGCGCACGGCACTTTCCCAGCCGGCGCCGAGGTCCTCGTCAGCAGACACACCGCCGAAGCGGAGCAGGTCCTCCGTGGTCTCGGCTTCGACCACGTCGATCACATCGTCGAAAGTGACCCGTCCCAGCAGTTGCCGCTGCTCGTTCACCACCGGCACGCTCGGCAGGTTATACCGGGCCATCAAGCGGGCGACCTCTTCCTGGTCCAGCTCGGGGGTGACGTAGATGTCGGCGTCTTCCATGAACGACCGCACCGGCCGCTCTGGCCGGCTGATCACCAGGTCCTTGAACGGCAGAACTCCGACCAGCCTCCGGTCGGCGTCCACCACGAACACCTGGTAGAAGTCCTCGACTTCTTCGGACTGACGCCGGATCTCTTCCAAAGCCTCCCCCGCGGTCGCCGTAACCGGAACGGTGACCATGTGGGTGGTCATCAGCCCACCCGCGCTCTCCTCGTCGTAGCGAAGCAGCTGTTCGACTTCAGAGCGGTCCTCGACCGCGGCGAGAATCTGCTCCTGACGGCTCGGATCCAGGTCGCCCAGGATGTCGGCCGCGTCGTCATCATCCAGCTCGTCGACGATCTCCGCGGCCAGATCCGGATCCAGTGCCGCCAGCGTTTCGCCGGCGTGGGCCTCTTCCGGCATTTCGGCCAGGGCTTGGCTGGAGAGCTCGGGGGGGAGGGCCTGCACCGCCGACACTCTGTCCTTTTCATCCAAGGCGGTGAGGACTTCGGCGAGATCGGCCGGCTCGAAATCGTGGGCCCGGCGGGTAAACAGGCCAAGCTCACCCTTCCGGACCAGGTCCACCATCCGGTCGAGGAGCTTTCGCATCATGGTGCGGGCGCGAGAGGGATGGCTGTGGGTGCGCCGGAACGAATCAGCAGCCGTTCGATCCGGGTGGGTGAGGCCTGAACGACGTCGAACTCCAGTCCGTGTACCAGAAACCGTTCGCCAGCATTGGGGATGCGTCCAGCCCACTCGACCAGCAAGCCGCCTATCGTGGTAGACCGCCCCGCGGGCAACGACACTCCGAAGCGTTCCTCGATCGCCTCGGTGGACACGTTTCCATCGGTTTCGAATAGCGTCGGCAGTGGCGGTAGCATGGCCGCGACTTCCTCGTCATGCTCGTCGAATATTTCGCCCACCAGCTCCTCCAGCAGATCTTCCAGCGTTGCGATCCCCAGAGTTCCGCCAAACTCATCGAGCACTACCGAGAGGTGGCGCCGCTCCCGCTGCATGTCGAGCAGGAGGTCGCCGCAGCTCCGGCTGGCCGGGGTGACCGACACGGGGCGCACCGGCAGCGGATCGCCCGGCTCGAGCTTGAACAGGTCGAATGCGTGCAGCATTCCAATGATATCGTCCAGGGTTCCCCTGATGACCGGAATTCGACTGTAGCCGCTGCCGGCAAAGACCAGCCGGATCTCGTCCAGTGGGGCATTCTCTTCGATCGCGACGATGTCGGTGCGTGGGGTCATCACTTCCCGAACCGGGCGAGAGGTGAACGCCATTACCCCACCCACCATCATGAGCTCGCTATCGCCCTGGCCACCTACCGCCGCTCCCTCCCGCCAGATCGATCGGAGGTCAGTGGGCCGGGTAGCAGTCCGGGCCGGCAGTAGGAGACCGAGCGCTCTGGACCAGGGGCGCAGGACGGGAGTGACCCGGGCCGCCACGCTCTCGGCCCGCGGCTGGGTGAGCCAGCGGGGAACCAGATAAGCGGCGAACAGCACCAGCGGCACGGCAACCAGCACCAGCGCCGCGAGCGATTTGGGAGCACTGCCCGCCAGCAGGCCGGGCACCGCGGCACCGAGCAGTAGGACGCCGAGCGAAGTTGTGGCCGAGGCAGCAGTGAGGTACCGGTCGATCTGCGCCAGCCCGGCCAGCGAGGCGCCAGCGCCCCGCAGTCGGCGGCTAACCGCGCGGGTGAGCTCGGCCCGGCTTACGGTGATGAGCGCCGACCCCGCGGTAGCCCCAAAGACGGTGAGCACCACGCCCAGAGCCACGGCAAGCCAGATCATCGAGCCGCGCGCTCCTGCTCGACGGGAACGTCGACCGGAGTGCGGTACACCCCGATCCGTTTCACTCGCCGGCGCACGACATGCTCTACTACCAGCCGGAAGCCTTCGACATCGATGGACTCACCCGACCTCGGCACCCGTCCGAACTCCGCCAGCACCAGTCCGCCGACGGTGCTGACGTCGTCCCGGTCGAAGCTGTGCCCCAGCGCTGCCTCGAGCTCGGATAAGGCGACGCCACCCTCTACCCGCCACTGGTCTTCACTGACCACCTGGATGGGGGCCACCTCGTCGGTATCGTACTCGTCCTGAATCTCTCCCACGATCTGTTCCAGGATGTCTTCCAGGGTGACGATACCCGCGGTTCCGCCGAACTCATCCACCACCACCGCCAAGTGGCTGGGACCGCGCTGAAAGTCGCGGACCTGACGGTCCAGCGTCTTGCCCTCCGGCACGAACGCCGCCGGACGAATCAGCGCGTGCCAGGGCCGGGTGTCGTCCTGCCCGATCGCCAGAATGTCTTTGGCGTAGATGACCCCGATTACCGCATCCGGGTTGCCGTCGTAGACCAATAGACGGGCGTGCTCCGAGCTTCGCAGCGTCTTGATGACCTCCTCCGGCTCCGCCGAGAGGTCGACTGAGACGATATCGATCCGGGGCGTCATCACCTCGGCCACCGTGGTGTCGGCCAGCGAGAACACCCCAAGGAGCATGTCGCGTTGGGCCTCTCCCGACTGCCGGCTCATACTCGTCGGCGCGCGGGCGCGCGCGCGGGCATCGGCCCAGGCGGCCAGCCGGAGCAAGGGACGAAACGGCACCAGTGTGGGGATTGCCGCCCGGCGTACCGGCACGGTGATGTCAGGAGCGACTGCCGCCAGTAATCGGGGGACCAGGTCTCCCAGGACCCAGACCAGCAGCACCGCGAGAAAGAGCCGCACCAGGCCGAGAGCCGGCGACCAGGCCCACCAGGCGACGGCGCCTCCCGCCGCAGCGCCGGCCAGCATGAGCAACGCCAGGTGGGCAATGTGAAGATTGCGCGACACCGTGCCCGCGCCGCTCTCGGCGCCGATCTGGCCGCTCAAGGCCCGCGGCAGATCAGCATCAGACTCGGCCGCGAGCGCTAGCCAGGCAGCCCACAGCGTGAGCAGCGCCGCGAGTAGAGGCGCAATGAAGAGCTGCAGCATCGCGATCATGCCAGCGCCTCGACATAACGTTCCTGCCGCCGCCACATGGAGGACCGGGTGCGCTCCGGCCCCTCGGGATGGTCCCTGCCGAGCGCGTGGAGCGTGCCGTGAACGATGAGGCGGATCAGCTCTTCTCGAAAAGAAATGCCCCGAGCCTTCGCTTCCTGCCGCGCTACCCAGGGACAGATGTACACGTCTCCCACGATGTGCCCGGCAGGATCGGACAGCGCGAAGGTGAGGACATCCGTGGGGCGGTCGTGCCCCTTATGCTCGGCGTTGAGCCGGCGCATGGAGTCACGGCCCAGGAAGGTGACCGAAATCAGGGCGTCGCGCCGCTCCTGACCGAGCACGGTGCGGACCACCCGCTGCACCAGTGAGCGGGAAATCGGCAAGCCGCGGCCGCTCACCGCGACTTCACTCACGCTCGGCCGGCTGGAATTCCGGGGTGACACTGCCACTCGGACGAGGATAGCCGATGCGCTTGTGGTAGGTGCCGGACATCACGCGAGCAAATTCCCGTTTGATCCGGTCCAGATCGCGCAGGGTCAGCGGCGCATCGTCCAGCTGGCCCGAGCCCATCTTCTGTTGAACCAGATGCTCGATGGCGCTGCGCACCGCCTCCGGTGTTGGGTTACCCAGCACTCGCACTGCCGCTTCGGCCGAATCGGCCAGCATGGCCACCGCCGTCTCCGCGGACTGGGGACGCGGTCCCGGATAACGGAAGTCGGCAGGATTTACCCGGCCCTCAGGATCGTTGCCTCGCGCCCGGCTCAGGAAGTAGGTGATGTACGTCGTTCCGTGGTGTTCCGGAATAAACGCCTTGACCACTTCCGGCAGCGCGGCCGCTTCAGCCAGGGCCAGCCCGTCGAGCACGTGACTTCGAATCAGTCTGGCCGACTCCAGCGGACTCATCTGATCGTGGGGATTCGGCGCGGTTCCCTGGTTTTCCATGAAATGACCCGGGCTGGCCAGCTTGCCAATGTCGTGATAGTAGCAGCCGACCCGGGCGAGAAGCCCATTGGCACCGATGATATTGCAAGCGGACTCGCAGAGGCTCGCCATCGCGAGACTGTGGGCCCAGGTGCCCGGCGCCTCGAGAGCCAGACGCCGGAGCAGCGGCCGACCGAGATCGGACAGCTCGAGGAGGGTGAGGTCGGTGGTGATCCGGGTGGCCGACTCGGCCAGCGGCATCACGATCATGGCCAGTGCGGCGCTGGCCAGGGCGATCACCAGGTCGAGCAGGCAGCTGCCGACAATGGTGCTGGTGGCCCAGCCTTGTTCCAGCCCCACGGCAATGGTGGCGAGTATCCCCGCTCCAGCCACCACACCGATGGTCACATAGAGGTGGCGCCGCCGACGCACCACCCGAATACCTACGGCCCCCGCAACCCCGCTCACCAGCCCAAAGAACAGGACGTAACTCTCCCGCAGCGCCCACTGCCCGTCGAGCAGAATGGCGAGAGTCACCGCCGCGAAGACTCCGACCCACCCGTTGTACAGCATGGTCATGAGGATGGCTACGAACGGAATGGGCACCAGCTCGGGCCGGCCCGGGAAGAATCTGGACAGTGCCGCGGTCAGCAGTACCACCAGGGCAAACAGGGCGCCGAGGAAAATCATCTCCCGCAGGTGGGCGTAACTCTCCCGCCGGTAGAAAGCGATCAGCAGCCAGAAGCCGCTCAAGACCAGGGCATTGAAGAGCAACGCTCCCGCAGCGCTGCGGACGGCCAGCCCTCCACTGCCCCGCCGGCGATGCTCTTCCAGCAGGGTGAGCAGCTTGGCGTGCGCCTCCTCGGTGATCGGCTCGCCGGCCCGCACGATGCGCTCGCCGGTGCGAACCGAATACTTGATCGGGTTGACGCTTCCCCGCAGCTGCGACCTTCGAGCAACGGTGACCAGGGGATCGAGCACGATCGTAGGCTGATAAAACGCACCTACCAGACGGCGCAGGGTGCGCTGGCCGATCGCAGTGGGCAGGTTGAGCCCCGCAGCCTCGGCCTGCTCCATGAGGTCGGCAAAGGTGAGAATGGAATCCCGCGGAATGATCCGCTCGGTCTCGCCTCGGCGCAATGCAATGGTTGGACTGACCTCGCCTCGTATCGCTCCCGCATCGGCCACGCCGCGGGAAAGCGCCTCTGCCAGGAAATGGGTGCTCAGCTCCTGGATCTGGCGCCGATTGGTGGAGTCGGTAAGGAATCGAGTTTCCTCGGGGCCCAAACGGACTCGAGCAGCTACGGCCTGAGCCACGGAGTCGGGCCCACCAGTCTCGGCGGCTTTGGCAAGATCGGCAAAGAATCCGCGGGCGGCGGCGAGCGAGGAATCGTATGCAGTTGGGCTGAAGCGGTAGACCGGTTGCGCCGTGAGCGCCCGGGACTCGCCTTCGCGGGCGATTTCCTCGGGTGACTTGCGCACCTCATAGGCAAACGGCGCCACCACCGATTGCTTGGAGATCTGGCCTACAGCCGGAACCGGAGTGCCAATGCCGATGAGCGGCGGGAAAGCGAGGTAGGTGAGCAAGGCAAGGGCCAGGAGCGGAGCCCAGCGCGCCAGGTGATACCGGGCGCGTTCCCGGAGCGTTGCACCGCCCAGGTTGACCCAGACTCGCGCGCTGGAGCGTCGAGCCATCAGCCGCTCTGATCCTCCGCGTAGGCCTTAATGATCTCGCGCACGAGCCGGTGCCGCACCACGTCGGTCTCGTGCAGATAACAAAACGCGATCCCCTCGATGCCCGGAAGCACCCGTTCGACCTGGATCAACCCGGAATCCTCCCGCTGCGGCAGATCGATTTGGGTCTTGTCGCCGGTGACCACGGTCTTGCTGTTCACGCCCAACCGGGTCAGGAACATTTTCATCTGTGCACCGGTGGCGTTTTGCGCTTCATCCAGAATGATGAACGCGTCCGCCAGGGTGCGCCCCCGCATGTACGCCAGCGGAGCGATCTCGATAGTGCGGGTCTCCAGAGCTCGCTGCACCCGGTCATGCGGCATCATGTCTTCCAGGGCGTCATACAACGGCCGGAGATAGGGATCCACTTTGGCCTGCAGGTCGCCCGGCAGGAAGCCAAGTGACTCCCCCGCTTCCACCGCGGGACGAGCGAGAATGATTCGCTTGACCCGCTTCCGGGCCAGGGCCTCGACTGCCTTGGCCACCGCCAGATAGGTCTTGCCGGTTCCGGCGGGTCCGATTCCCACTACGATGTCGTGGTTGCTGATGGCCTGGAGGTAGTCGCGCTGGCCCTGGGTCTTGGGTACGATGGCGCGGCGAAGCCCAGGCAAGACAATCTTTCCGTCTGCCGTCTGAGCAGGGAGCTCGCCTGAGATCCCCTCAGCGGCCAGCCGGGAGACATCGTCCGGCGTAACCGGCTCACCCATACGGGCCAGCTCGAGCAATCCCTGAATGACCGGTCCCGCGCGCTCCACCTGGTCCGGGGTGCCCGACAGGGTCACCGCATCGCCCCGCAGGGAAACCCGCACCCCCAGGGCGCGCTGAAGCTCCAGCAGGTTGCTGTCGTTGACGCCGGCGAACAGGAGCGGATCGGCCCCTTCGGCGGACAATCTGGTCTGGATGTCGTCAGCCATATTTCCAAGGTAAGCGGTAACCGGGGGGGAGTAAGCGGTAGCCCCCTGGCCGGGAGCACCTCTCACCCCTCACTCTTCACCTCCAGATGCAGGGCCTTCAGGTCCGCGGGATCCACTGGGCTCGGAGCGCCTTCGAACAGAGCTCGCTGCGCCGTCGTTTTCGGAAAGGCGATGACGTCGCGCAGAGAATCGGCTTGGGCCAGGAGCATGACGATGCGGTCGAGACCGAAGGCAAAGCCGCCGTGAGGCGGAGCCCCTGCCCTGAGCCCCTCCAGCAGAAATCCGAACCGCTGTTCCGCCTGTTGCTCGGGTATGCCGAGCAGGGAGAACACGCGCCGCTGGAGCGAAGGATCCGCGATTCTGAGGCTGCCTCCACCCAATTCGGTTCCGTTCAGGACCATGTCGTAAGCCAAAGCCCGGACCCGCTCCGGAGCCGACTCGAGAAATTCGACGTCCTCGGGATGCGGAGCCGTGAACGGATGGTTTACGGAATTCAGTGCGCCGCTGGCAGGATCTTTCTCGAACAGCGGAAAATCGACGATCCACACGAAGTGGTTTTTACCCGCGGGAATGAGGTCGAGTCGCCGGGCCACTTCCTGGCGCACTCGGTCGAGTGCAGGACCAGACACATGGTCCGGTGCCGCCACCAGCAAATACAAGTCACCTTCGGCCATGCCGAGCTGAGCCACTGCCTCAGGGGACAGGTACTTGGCCGCCGGACCTTCGAGCTTCGATTCCGACTTCTTGAGGCGAAGCAGGCCCGCGGCTCCCAGCGATTTGGCAGCAGCCTCGATCTCGTCCAGGTGCTTTCGGCTCAGTGCGGCTCCCTGGGGTACCCGGATTCCTCGAACTCGCCCACCGGTCTCGATGGCTCTCCGGGTGACGGAAAAATCCGCTCCCAGGAATGCCGTGGTCGCATCGAAAATCTCCAGACCGTAGCGTAGGTCCGGCTTGTCGGTGCCGTATTTCTCCATTGCGTCCGCGTGGCGAAGCCGCGGGATGGGGAGCGAAAGCTGATGCCCTGCCTCGGACCAGAGGGTCTGCACCAGACCTTCGCCGAACGCCAGCACGTCTTCCACGCCAATGAACGACGCCTCGATGTCGATCTGGGTGAACTCAGGCTGCCGGTCTGCCCGCAAATCCTCATCCCGAAAGCATCGGGCGATCTGAAAGTACCGGTCGAGACCCGCGACCATCAGCAGCTGCTTGTAGAGCTGAGGAGACTGCGGCAAGGCGAAGAACTCTCCGGGATGCACCCGGCTGGGTACCAGGTAGTCGCGTGCGCCTTCCGGCGTCGGCTTGGTGAGAATGGGTGTCTCGATCTCGAGAAACCCGTGCTGGTCGAAATAGCGGCGAGTAGCCTGCATCAACCGGTGCCGCAAAATCAGATTCTGGTGCAGCTCGGGCCGTCGGAGATCGAGCACCCGGTGCCGGAGCCGGAGCTCCTCGGCGGGGAGCTCCTCCTTCTCCTTGCGGGCGACTGGAATGGTTGGGGTCTGCGCCGGGCCGACGATCTCGAGCGCCGTGGCGTGAACCTCGACCTCGCGGGACAGGAGACGCCGGTCGCGCGACGGCTCCGGCCGGAGCGCCACGGTCCCGGTCACCAGCACAACCGTCTCCGCACCCAGACCGGCGGCGCGCTCCATCACCTCGGGCGACGTCCACTCCGGATTGAAAGAGAGCTGCACCAGCCCGGCCCGGTCGCGCAGGTCTACGAACACAAGCCCGCCGAGATCCCGCCGGCGGTGAACCCACCCGCCCAGCCTGACCTCCTGGCCCAGCTGCTCTCGGGTGAGCGCCCCACCGCGATGAGTCCTGAGTGCAGTGGCCCCCATCAGACGCGAGTTTCCGCTTCGGCGACTACGCTGCAAAATTCCTGAGCAGTGGCGCAGGCGCATAACTGCTGCCGAAGGTCTTCGCGCCGCACCAGCCGGGCTATCCGGCTCAGCGCTTTGACGTGCTGACCGGCGGAAGATTCAGGGGCCACGATCAGGAAGAAGAGACGGACGGGTTCTCCATCGATGGAATCGTAGGGGACCGGGACTGCGCTCACCCCGCACACGATTGTGAGCTCCCGGACCGCTCTCGAGCGGGCGTGGGGAATGGCCACGCCGAAGCCGATTCCGGTGCTCTGAACTGCTTCACGCTCCTCGACCGCTCCGAGTACCTCGGCAAAGTCTGCGCCGGTCTGATCGGTCAGATGGTGAGTGAGCTCGGCGATAACACCAGCCTTGTCCCGCGCAGCCAGCGGGATCAGTACCCGCTCTGGCGCAAGAAACTCAGTCAGGAGCACAGCTGACCAATGGACGGCATGGGTCAAAGCTAAGCGGCGGG
>DASUVR010000062.1:0-11947 GCA_036378855.1 Gemmatimonadales bacterium
CGGCGTCGGGGAGCCGGATTTCGACACCCCGGCCCCAGCCTCCCAGGCGGGCATTCAGGCCATCCAGAAAGGTCTCACCCGTTACCCACCGAATGTCGGGATCGCGGAGCTCCGGCGCGGGATAGCTCAGCAGCTGTCCCACATGTCGGGTGGTCGCCGGGTGGATCCCGAGCAGATCGTAGTCAGCTCCGGCTCCAAGCAGTCCATTTTCAACGCGTGCTTTACCCTGTTCGGCCCGAAGGAGCGGGTGCTCATCCCTTCGCCCGCGTGGGTTTCCTATCCCCAGATCGTGCATCTCACCCGCGCCGAGCCGGTGCTGGTGCCGGGAGACCCGGAGTGGGGCCTGAAGGTGAGTGTCAGAGATCTCGACCGGATGAGTCACAAGCTCACTCGGGGCCTCATCCTCTGCTCCCCCTGCAACCCAACGGGGTCGGTGTACACCCAGGCCGAGCTCAAGGCGATCGCCGAATGGGCCAAGAAGAACGACATCTGGATCATCTCCGATGAGATCTACCGCCGCATCAACTATGGTCCGGGGCCTGCGCCTTCTCTCCTGGATTTGCCGGACGAGTTGCTCGAGCGCACCGTGATCATCTACGGCGCCAGTAAAGCTTATGCGATGACCGGATGGCGCATTGGCGCTGCCTTGGCACCGCCCCACGTAACCAAGGCTATGGCCGCATTGCAGTCGCACACAACCACAGGCGCCAACCATCCGGCCCAGTGGGCCGCCGCAGCCGCTTTCACCGATGAGCGGGTAGACGCCGAGGTAACTCGGATGGTTACGGCATTCCGCCGTCGTCGGGATTACCTGGTCGACCGGTTCCGTAACGAAGTGCCGGGCATCGAATTCGTGGAACCCCACGGGGCATTCTACTTCTTCTTCCGGGTGGACGGGATCCGGGAGCGGGACCCGGTTACCGGCCAGGGATTCTGCGAGCAGCTGATGAAGCAGGAGGGCGTGGCCCTGGTTCCGGGTGCAGCCTTTGCCGATGATCGCTGGGTGCGGTTGAGCTATGCGGTTTCCGAGGCCGAGCTGGAGAAGGGTCTCGACCGTACCCTCCGGCTGATCCGCCGCCTGGCAAACGCCCGTGCAGCCTGAGATCGGCGGGGCGAGCATCGAAGCCAGGATCGAGCCACTCAGCGGAGCGTTGCCCAACATTAGTTGGCGCTGGGACTCCGAGACCGACATTCTGTCGGGCGCGTTCAAGGGAAACCGCAAGAGCGGCGGGTTAACCGGTACGGTCGAGCTGACCGATGCGGAGGGCTCCGTCGCTGTCCTGGACGTGAACAATGGAGTGATTTGTGGGCTGGATGTGGTGGTGTGGCCCGAAGTCACTACCGGTCCGGATTTGCGGGTGCCGGCCAAGCTGACCGACGGTCGAGTGGTGCTGCCCTCCCGGCCCTCCCGTCCCGGGGTCGCTTCCCTCGAGGTGGACACCACCCTCTCCGTGCAAACCAACAGTGCGGAGAGTGTGTTTCACCTGCAGATTGGCCCCCGCCGCTCCGTCGAGTGCGTCCGGGTGGCCGACAATTTTTATGTCGAGGTGGATCCGCAGGGAGGATTGGCCGGTTTCTGGCTGACCAATGTTCCGCCTTTTACCGCGCTGGAAGAGGAATAGCTCAAGCAGCTCGTTCGGCTTCCTCCAGAAACCCTTCGGTCTGTCGCGTTACCAACGACGCATAGTAGCCGCCGGCCACAACCAGCTCCGAGTGACGTCCCACCTCGGAGATGACCCCATCCTTGATCACCACGATCCGGTCCGCGTCGCGCACGGTTGACAGCCGGTGAGCGATGACGAATGCCGTCCGTCCCTGCAGCAGGGTCTTGAGCGCGTGCTGTATCAGGCGCTCGGATTCGCTGTCGAGCGCCGACGTCGCCTCGTCCAGAATCAGAATGGGCGGATTCTTCAGCAGGGCTCGGGCAATGGCAATCCGCTGACGCTGACCGCCGGAAAGCCGGGTCCCCCGTTCCCGCACGATGGTGTCGTATCCCGCCGGCAGGCTCATGATGAAATCATGTGCGTGGGCGGCCCTGGCGGCTGCCTCGACTTCCGCATGGGTTGCTTGCGGCCGGCCGTAGGCGATGTTGGCCCGCACCGTGTCGTTGAAGAGATGGGCGTCCTGGAAGACCACCCCGATCTGGTTCCGGAGCGAACGTTGGGTCATGTGCCGGATGTCGACCCCATCGATGGTGATCGTCCCCTCGGTCACACTGTAGAATCGCTGCAGGAGCGTTGCCAGAGTGGTCTTGCCGCTGCCGCTCGGTCCTACCAGCGCGATGGTCTCGCCGGGATGCGCGATCAGGTTGATACCGCGCAGCACCGCAGACCCGGGCTGATACCCAAAGCTCACATTGCGGAACTCCACCTCACCTTTGAGGTGGCGGACCTCGGAGGCGCCAGGCGTATCCCCCACGAGATCGTCGGCGTCGAGAATACCAAAGATCGTGTCCAGCGAGACGCTCACTCGCCGGAAGGTTTGATAGGCATTGGTGAGACCTTGCACCGGACCAAAGAGCCCACCGATGTATCCCAAAAAGGCCACCAAGGTACCTACGGTGATCTGCCCCTCCAGCGCGAAATACCCTCCCAACGCCAGGGCAGCCAGGCGTGCCGTGGTGGAGGACATGGTCCGCAGCGTGCCGGTCAGATTGTCAGTGCGCACGCCCCGGCGCATGATCTCGTTACCCTCGCGCACACCCTGAAGGAATCTGCGCTTCTCCTCCTCTTCCATGACGTAACCCTTGACCGTCATAATGCCGGCCAACACCTCGTTGAACCGGGAGTAAATCGAGCTCCACCGCTCCACCAGACGTCTTTCCCGGCGCATCTGCTCCGGGGCAGCCCGGGCGCCGATCAGCGCCGGCAAGGGAGTGAAGACGATTACCGCCACCGCGAGCCTCCATTCCATCCGGAGCATCGCGGCCACGGACAGAACCAGGTAAAGCAGCGTCGGTAACAGGTTGAAGGCCACGTCGCTGAACGCTCCGACATAGCCGCTGATGCCCTGATTGACCCGGTTCATCGTGCCACCCACGCCTTCGCGCTGGTGAAACGAAATGGGCAGAGCGTTGAGCTTGCTGACCAGTTGTTCCCGAAGGGTGTACTCGACCCCGAGCCGAACATCCCAGCTCAGGATGCCCAGCCAGGCCTGCAGGCCGGCCCTGGTCAGCTCCAGGATGACCAGCCCGCCAATGATGGTCATCAGGCTGTGCAGGCCGGTTCGACGTGCCAGCTCGTCGAAGAGGTACTTCATGACCAGGGGATCGACGGCGCTGAGGGCCGCCAGGATGAGCGCCAGGGTAATGACCCCGGACAGCGGGCGGCGATAGGGGCGGACGAACTGGAGCGACCGCCGAGCGAGCTGAAGACCGTTACGGGGCATCGAAGCAGGGATGGAGTTGCGGACCGAACGAGCAAGTTCGGTGCCCTGCATCTTCTTGCCGTGGAGCGAGACCGGCCACAGCTCTTTCTCTTCCGAGCCGAAGGAAACCGCGGCAGGATAGGAGCTAACTGCCGGCCCCAACTGTTACAGCACAACCGGTTAGCAGCTACTTACCTACCTCCGCTGCAATAGCCGCCGCCTCCCTGGATATCTCCCCTACGCCGGGGTGTTTGTACCCGCCCCTGAAATCATCCCGGGAAACCGCATCCTGCATCAGGTTCAACCATTCATCTTTTCGATTTAGGCGGTACACTTGGAAGTCGAGGCCTGGAGAATCCGCGCACCCACACGAAGGGCCAGCACCAGCATGTTGGGGGTGCCCATGGCGTTCGATTTGACGGTCTAGGTGGGGCGATGAGTGCACCTTCATTGCATCAACCGTTCAGCTTGGCATCACACCCGACGACTTACACCGTATTGCCGCGTCGGGTAAGTACGATGTCAGGATGCCCGGCAGGGTACTTACCTGTGGGTAACCTTAGTCACGCCAACTTCTGCTCACCGAGCTAAATAGGCAGAAGTGCCTACCTAAATGAGGAGAGGTACACCCCTCGGAGCTTGGCGCCCGCCTCGCCCCGGGAGTGGACTTCGAGCTTGGAGAGGATTCGCTGGGTGTGGTGCCGCGCTGTATGCTCGCTGATCTTGAGCTCGCGAGCAATCGCCTGGTTGGAGCGGCCCTGGCTCAGCAATTCGGCCACCTGAGCCTCGCGCCGGGTCAGGCCGAACTCTCTGCACAGATCGGATTGAGTAGTGGTGTGCCGGTCGGGCGAGATCTCCAGCACATGTTGCTGCTTGAGGCGGCGGCGGTGTTCCCGGAGCTCGTAGATCGAGCCTCGAAGCTGGGCCACCAGATTCCGGTTGTTACTACGCAGAGCTAAGAAGGAGGACAGCAGATCCCGCAGGCGGTCTGTGGTATTGGGCTGCGGCTCGGTCAGGGCCTCGGCAAGATTTCCTGGAGTTTTAATCACAGCAACCTCACAGCGTTCTTCTATCGGCAATATTGCCCATGATCCTGGGCATCAGCGATTGATTTGTGATTTCCAGTCGTCCAGCGTCACTCGCTATCCCCAGAATGTATTATGAAGCACCTCGGGCCGATTCGCCACATCCCTGCCCGGGGCCCCGGGGCAGGCGCCCGGATCGGGAGTGAAGGTCATAGCGCTGGAGCCACGTTTGCTGGTACAATCCAGCAATGCCCCCACCGCAACCGCCGGTCGGCCGGGTTGTGGCCACCGAGCTCAAGCCTTCCACGCCACACCAGTTCTACTTCTGGACTGCCCAAGCGTCTCCTGTCGGCATTGGCGCCATCGTCCGGGTAGAGGACAGTGGTCGCACTGTGTTCGGGGTGGTGACCGACGGCTTCGCCTACTCTGACCTGGTCTCGCCCCTTCAGGCCGTTATTGGAGCCGAAGGTGATCCGGCCGGTGACAGCTCCCACCAGGCGGGCCGGGCGGAGGTTCGACTGTACGCGGCGGCCGTTCTGCGCCAAGTGCCGGAGGAACCGCTCCAGCCGGTTCCACTCGGTCCCGTCTGGTTGGCCTCCGATAGCGACGTGGCCCTGGCACTCCGGATGGATGGGTATACCGGACACGATCGCGCCACCGGAATCCCGGTTGGGCTGTACGCGGCGGGCGGGCTCGAGTCACCGGTTTTTCTGGATGCTGATTTTCTGCTCGGCCCGGAGGCGGCGCACCTCAACATCACCGGAGTTTCCGGTCTCGCTACCAAGACCAGTGCAGTCGAATTTCTGCTGGGGAGCATCTTTGAGACCTTCCCGGCCCACAAGGGGACCGTTGCCGCACTCTGCTTCAACGTCAAAGGTCCCGATCTCTGCTTTCTGGATCAGCCTGCCACCCTGAGCGCCCAGGACCAGAGGCAGTACACCCGTCTTGGGCTGACTCCTCAACCCTTCAGCGCCGTTCGCTACTACGCCCCGCTCAAACCCGATGGCGTGAATCTCAACACGCTACGCACCAATGAAGAGTTGGCCTCGAACACCGAGCCGTTGGTCTGGGGCCTGCGTGAAGTGCTGGATTATGCGGAGGTGGTGCTCAACAGGGATGACATCGACGCCAAGGCCGATGCGTTCATCGACTTCCTGGGAGAGCGGGTAGTTGGTCGCGAGTATCTGGATGAGTCTCTCCGGCCCAAGCCATTCACCGTCCAGAGCTTTACCGATCTGGAGGAGTTCTTTCGCCGGATCTTCGACTATATGGAAGGGATGGGGAAGGGAGGGGAGGTTTGGCGAACCCACCACATTGCGACCATCCGCAAGGTCCGGAATCGGCTCAGCAATATTAGCACCCGGTCCAAGGGACTGGTGACGGACGATGGGCTCTCGAACGATCTGCCCTGGGGCGGGTTCGAGGACCGGAGTGTCCAGGTGATTGACGTCGCCGGACTCGACCCCCTGGCTCAGGACCTGGTGTTTGCCCGCGTGGTCTCCAAGCTCAGGGAGCATCTGGAGCGGCGCGATCTCGGCGTAGATCACGTCGTCGTGTTCGTGGATGAGCTCAACAAGTATGCCCCGGCCGATGGTCCAGAGACGTATGTGCGCAAGATGTTGCTGGATCTCTCTGAGCGAGGCCGGTATCTCGGGCTGGTTCTGTTCTCGGCTCAGCAGTTCCGCTCTCAGGTTCAGCGTCGGGTTGTCGGCAACGCCGGAACCGTCATCTATGGCCGGATGGACGTAGACGAGCTCGCGACACCTGGGTACGCCACCATCTCGCCTGCCACCAAAATCAAGATGGCCACCCTGCCTAAGGGTGAGCTGATGCTTCGTCACCCGCACTTCACTCAGCCGATCTTCGTGAAGTTTCCGCGCCCCGCAGTGCTCAACGGCCGCGAAGGCATCGAGCGGTTCCCCCCTGCTGTCGAGCTCCCCTTCGAACAGGCCGTGGTGAAGCAGCTGCGGCAGCTGGATCGGAGAGTTTCCGCCGACACCATCCTGGAGTTGATCGAAGGACGTCGAAGCGAAGACGTGCGCCGGGCTCTTGCGGTAACCCGCAGAGAACGCCCCCAGGAGGTGACCGCGTTCTTTGCCGCCTGCCTGGGTCGGCGGGTTGGCGGCGAGGTCGTGACCCCGCGCCGCGGTATACCCGCACTGAAGCACGCCGATGAGCCCTATGGGTAGCGCCTGAGTTCTTGCCCTTTCCGGCGGCGCTCTTCATTCTCCACCCGTGAAACTCGCACACATCGCGGATCCCCACCTCGGCATCCGGCAATACCACCGGCAGACGGCGGGCGGCATCAATCAGCGCGAAGCCGACGTGGCCCAGGCCTTTCGGGCCGCGATTGACGGCGTCATTCGTGCGGCGCCCGATATCGTGGTCATCGCCGGCGATCTCTTCCATTCGGTTCGGCCGACCAATGCCGCGATCGTCTTTGCGTTCCGCCAGCTACAGCGGCTGCGGGAGGCGTTGCCCAAAGCCCCAGTAGTGCTCATCGCCGGGAACCATGATACCCCCCGGTCAGTGGAGACCGGGTCCATTCTGCGTCTGTTCGAGGAGATTGGAGTCGAGGTAGCCACCACCGAGGCCCGTCGGCTGGTCTATCCCGATCTGGATCTCAGCATCTTCGCCGTCCCCCGCCAAGCGCTGCTCGCGCCGGAGCGGCCCGTTCTCCGGCCGGAGGGACCCGAGCGCCACCAGGTGCTGGTGGTACATCTGGAGGTGGAGGGTGAATACTCGATCCACCGAGGCGCGGGAGATTTTGGCGGGGCCGTTGTCGACCGGCGCGAGCTGAATCTCGAGGACTGGACCTACGTCGCACTGGGCCACTACCACACTCAGCATCAGGTCGCCAGGAATGCCTGGTACGCCGGGGCGCTGGATTACATCGGTCCCAACATATGGGGGGAGCGGGCCGATGAATCCGAGCACGGGGATCATGGAAAGGGCTGGTTGCTGGCCGACCTGGACAGCGGCAAGGTCAAACGGCACCGAGTGCCAGCCGCTCGGGATGTGTTGGACCTGGAGCCGGTGCGGGCGGAAGGGAAATCCGCCGCGGCCCTCGACGCGGAGATCGCGTTTCGGCTGGCGAGTATTCCCGGAGGAATCTCGGACAAGATCGTCCGGCTCAGAGTCTACGACATTCCCCGGCACGTGGCCCGGGAGCTGAACCACGCGGCTATCCGCGGCTACAAGGCGGACGCCCTGCATTTTCACCTCGATCTTCGGCGGCCCGAGATCCAGCGCACGATCGGCGTCGGAGCGCCGGGCCGACGGCAGACGCTGCCGGAGCTGGTTTCGTCCTATCTGTCGGGGAGGCCGCTGCCGGCCGAGCTCGATCGCGGTGAATTCGTGCGACTGGGGCAGGAGTTGATGGATCTGGTGGAACGCGATCTGGCAGGCGGCTGATGCAAATCAACCGAATCCGGCTGGTCAACTTCCGCCAGCACGAGAATACCGAGATTGAGCTCGGACCGGGCCTGACCGGAATCGTGGGGCCCAACGGCGCCGGCAAGACCACCATTCTGGAGGCCATTGCCTGGGCGATGTATGGCATGCCTGCGGCCCGGGGCAATCGGGAGACACTGCGACGTCGCGGCGCTCCGCCCCGAGCACGCGTCGAGGTCGAAGTCGAGTTCACCCTGGGCGCCCACCACTACCGCATTCTCCGCTCCCTGAACCAGGCCGAGCTATACCAGGACGGCGATGCGGCTCCCGTGGCGTACAGCCTGGGTTCGGTGACCGAGCGGGTAACCCGTCTGCTGGGTATGACCCGAGACGAGTTCTTCAATACCTACTTCACCGGCCAGAAAGAGCTCGCGGTCATGGCCGCCATGAGCGCCCCCGAACGGGCGCAGTTTCTCTCCCGGGTCCTGGGCTACGAGCGACTGCGTGCGGCGCAGGATCGATTGAAAGAAAAGCGATCGGCGCTGCGAGCCCGGGTCGATGCGCTCCGGGCAGGCCTGCCTGATCTGGCCGAGCTGGATCAGGCTCAGTCCCAGGCCGAGGAACGGCTGGCTACGGCCCAACGGGTGGAGACTGAGGCGGGCAAGGCGAGTGAGCTGGCGGAGCGCCGGCTGGGGGAGATCAGGCCTAGATGGGAACAGCTGCAGCAGCAGCGTGATGCCGCTCTGGCCCTGGAAGCGGAGTTGCGTGTGGCAGACCATCAGGCCGCCACCGCCGCGCAACAAATTGCCCGTCTGGAGCAGGAGGCCCTGGAGCTCGCCGCGGCCCGTGATCAACTGGAGGAGCTTTCTCGTCAGCTGAGCCCCCTGCCTACGCTGCGGCAAGAGGCGCAGCTGCTCGAGCGCCAGGCCGAGCACGATGCTGCCCGTCGGCGATATCGGGCCCAGCTGCAGGAGGTCCAGAGCCACCTGACCTCGATCGAAGAGCGTGCCGCGCGCCTGCCTCTCGCCCAGGCCGTGGACCGGGCGCTCGACCGGGTCAACGCCGTCCGCGCCGCCCTGACCGCTGCAACCGTCGAAGCGGAGGAACAGCGGACCGCCTGGGTGCGTGACGCGCAGGATGCCCAAACCAAGCGTCAGGGGCTGCTCGACCAATACCAGGAGCTCAAGGAGCAGCGGCAGCGGATCGTGAAGGCGGGCGCCGACGGAGTATGCCCTACCTGCACCCGCCCGCTGGGAGATGAGTACGCCAAGGTTCTGGATCTCCTGGACCGCCAGATGGAAGAGGTCCGCTCCAACGGCAACTACTATAAGCAGCGTATCGAGCAGCTACAGCAGGAGCCCGTTGCTTTGATCGAAGTGGAGCGGCGCCGGCTGGATCTCGAACAGGAGGTTACGGGGGCAACCAGTGAGCTGGCCCGGCTGAGGACCCAGGCTCAGGAGGCTGCTCCACTCAAGGAGGAGCAAAACAGGCTGCTGGTCCGGGTGGGAGAGCTTCAAGGTTCGCTGGACCAGCTCCAGGGGGCCTACGACCATGAGCGGCACGAGGCCGTACTTCAGAAGACCCGTGCCCTGGAGCCGCTGGCACTGCAAGCGGAACGGCTTCGCGCACTGGCAGGCCGCAGTGACGAAGTGGCGGCTGAGCTGAAGAGCGCGCACCAGGCGGGCGCCGCCTCGACAGCCCTGATAACCGAGCTCCGAGCCAAGTTGGCTGAGCTTGACTACAGCGAGGCGGCTTTCCGGGAATTTCGCGCAGCCGAGTTGGCGGCCGAGGCGGAGCGAAGGCGGGCCGAGCTGGCGCTGGTTCGGGCCCGGGGCGAGACGGCGGCCGCGATGGAGGCGTTGAACCTGGTGACTCGGCGCCGCGCAGAGCGCGCCGAGCGCGAGCGGGCGGCCGCGCAGGCCGCCTCACAGCTGGCTCTGCATCAGGAGCTGGACCGGGCTCTCACCGATCTGCGCACCGAGCTCAATGCCACCCTCAGACCAGACCTTTCCTACCTGGCATCCAGCTTCATTCGGGACCTGACGGGAGGGCGCTATACCGATCTCGAGTTGGACGAGGACTACGTGGCCACGCTGCTCGACGATGGTGATCCGAAGACGGTGATATCAGGTGGCGAGGAAGATGTCGCCAATCTCGCGCTTCGCCTCGCCATTAGTCAGATGATAGCAGAGCGGGCCGGCCAGCCCCTCTCGCTCCTGATTCTGGATGAGATCTTCGGATCGCTCGACGAAGACCGTCGGTCGGCCGTGGTAGACCTGTTGCGGAGCCTGGCGGACCGCTTCCCTCAGGTCATCCTGATCACTCACATCGATTCGGTGCGCGAGGGCTTCGACCGGGTTGTTCGGGTCGGCGTAGATGTGGCAAGCGGAGTCGCGACGGTGCGCGAGGAGCCGCAGGAAGATCGCAATGTGGCGGCCTGATCGAAGCGTCCGAGGGCCCGACCGGCCCACCCTCCGCGACATCGATTCGCTGAACCGGGTGTTCGCCGATGCCTTCACCGATCGATACAGCCGGGACGGTCTGGTAGGAGTGCGAGTTCCTCAGCTCAACAATCTGGTCTGGCGCTACGCTCTGGAAGACGCGGGCGACGGGTCCATGGTATGGCGGGATGCCGACGGCCACATGGTGGCCTTCAATATGGTGCACCGGTCAGGCACCGAGGGGTGGATGGGACCATTGGCGGTAAGGCCGGATCGCCAGGGAGAAGGTCTCGGGTCGGTCATGGTTCGCACCGGCATCGACTGGTTGCGCTCCCAGGGCGCCACCACCATCGGTCTGGAAACCATGCCGCGGACCGTCGACAACATCGGGTTCTACAGCCGAATCGGCCTCGTGCCCAGCCATATGACCGTCACGCTGGTCCATGACGTCCCCCGCCGTCCGGCTGGTGTCCCGGAACTACTCTCGGCTGCTGGATCGGAGTGGGATGTACGTGTAGAGGACTGTCGCCGGCTGGCTGACCAGGTCTTACCGGGCGTGGACTTCACCCGAGAGCTGGTCCTGACCCATGACCTCGGTATCGGTGACACTACGCTGGTCCGCGACGGCGACGTGCTGAGCGGATATGCGCTGTGGCACTCGACCCCGCTTGCGGCTGGACGCCCTAAAGAAGAGCTACGGGTCTTGAAGGTGGTCGCTGCCCATCCCGCGGCGTTCGAACGATTGCTCCAGAGTCTTCAGCTCTCCGCGGCTGCCGAGCGGGTCACCCGCATAGCAATCCGTTGCCAGACTGAATTCACCCGGACCTACCTTCGCCTGCTGGAGCTCGGGTACCGGGTCCACTGGACCGATCTCCGGATGCTGCTGCATGGCTACCCCCAGCGCATTCCGGCTGAGGGCGTGGTCATGTCCAACTGGGAGATTTGATGTTCAAGTCAGCGGACGACGAGCCAGCTGGTTCTTCACTGCGGCCAGCAGATCGGCATTCCTGATCGGTTTGGCGAGAAAGGCAAGGTTGGGCGACACCAGCCGCAAATCCATCAGCTGGGCGGTAAATCCCGACATGAAAACGACCGGTAGACCAGGATGTCGACGCGCCAGCGCCGAAGCCAGCTGACGGCCGTCCATCACCGGCATGCGGAGATCAGTGAGCACCAAATCGATCGTTTCTGAGGTCGGCCCCTCCAGAAGCTGAAGCGCCGTCGCTCCGTTCTCGGCCTCGACCACGTTGTACCCGTCGTCCTGGAGCATGCGGCGAATGCCGGCCCGGAGCGCAGCTTCGTCCTCGACAACCATTACCGTGAGCCGATCCTGGCTCATGCCGTTACCCCTGCGGCAACCCCGGGAGAGGACCGACCAGCCATCCGGCTCTGCTGGACCACATCCTGGTAGATGGCGAATGTCTTCTCCACCATCCGCTCTATCGTAAAGCGCTCTTCCCACCGAGCGCGCCCCTTGCTCCCCATCTCCTCCCGAAGTCCGGGAGAGCTCAGGAGCCTGCCAAGACGATCGCGCAGGAGGGTGACGTCCCCGCGTCCTATGAGATACCCTGAATCTCCTTCCTCGAGTGCCTCGGCAACTCCACCCACCGCAGTCGCAACAACCGGGAGCCCCGCCCGCATCGCTTCCAGAACGGTCAACGGGAACCCCTCCCAGTTCGTGGTGAGAACGCTGATCTGGCACGCGGCCAGGCAAGCATCCAC
>DASUVR010000063.1:0-3290 GCA_036378855.1 Gemmatimonadales bacterium
GGAGTGGGGCAATGCGTTATTGCTGTTGAGCTTAGCGCGTGATCGAGGCAGTGTTTGGGTCTCGCTTGATCCCGTTACACCTATTTCCTGGCTTTGGCCTTGTAACTTTCTGCCATGGCAGCTCGAAACCCGCGGGTGCAATCAACCACACTGCTCGACGTATCGCCGTCCAGCGCCCGAATCACCTTGGAGCGCTGGGTTGCGGACCAGGGCCTTCCGATCTATCGGGCTCGACAGATTTTCCGCCGGCTCTGGCAGTCCCCGGTGGCCAGCTGGGCCGATGCTACCGAGCTCCCTGCCCTGCTCCGCACCGAGCTCGACCGCGAGTTCCCGCTGCCGCGGCTCAGCGCGGATACGATTCAGCAGTCGGCCGACGGCACCCGCAAATATCTCTGGCGGCTGACGGACGGCGAGGCCATCGAATCGGTCCTGATCCCAACAGGCAGCCGGCGCACGCTCTGTATATCCTCGCAAGCCGGCTGTGCCCTGGGATGTACCTTCTGCGCCACCGGGCGCATGGGGTTCCGGCGCAACCTCACACCGTTCGAGATCGCCGGACAGGTTCGGGAAATCGTGCTGGCCAACCCGGAGGAGAAGCCCACCAACATCGTCTTTATGGGGATGGGCGAGCCGCTGCTGAACTGGCCATCGGTGGATACTGCCCTCAGCATCTTCAACAGTCCCGAGGGCTTCGAGATCGGAGCCCGGCACATCACCGTCTCCACGGTTGGGATCATTCCCGGAATGCTCGAGTTTGCCAAACGGCCGGAGCAATTTCGTCTGGCGATCTCGCTCCATGCGCCGACCTCACCCCAGCGGCGCGGCATCATGCCGATCGAGAAGAAGTACGATCTCGAGGCGGTGCTCAAAGCCGCGGAATCGTTCCGTAAGCGGATCACGTTCGAGTACGTGATGATTGCCGGATTCAATGACACGGACCAGGACGCAGACGAGCTGGCCAGGCTGGCGCGGCGTATGGGGGCGCTAGTGAACATCCTGCCACTGCACCCAGGCGGCGCGCCCGAGCTGACCCCGACCACCGTCTCCCGGATCCGGCTATTCGCGGACCGCCTCAGGAATCAGGGCATTGAAGCGGTGGTGCGGCGAAGTCGCGGACTGGACATCAATGCGGCGTGCGGGCAGCTTCGCGTCGAGGTAGAGAAGAAGCGGGGGCGGGAAGTACAAGCGTAAACGGTGAACGGTGAACGGTAAACGGTGAACGGTGAAAGTGGTCTCAAGTCCGGAACTCTCTCCGATGTTTCAGCATACCCAAAAGAAGGCGTTCCGCACGTTGACTCCGCTCTAGAAGCGGATTGATGATCTCGGCACCGACAATCTCGGCGTCTACCGAGAGCCGCAGCAACTCACCCGTCTCGACTGCAGATCCATACGCGATCCCTAAATGCCTGGTGAAGGTCGGTGATTCTCCGAAAGAGTACCCTTCGGCAATATTCAGCTGAACACTCAGAGAGGCGCGTTGTAACTGGCTAAAAAGAGCTGAGGCGTATGGCTTCCAGAAAGACCGGCAAAGACGAATAACACCTAACGCGGTGGCGTGGGCTTCTTGCCAAGCATGAAGGGATGTGTGATCCCGCATCTCCCAAGGTACCCTCCCTGAGAACATGCCCCTGTTCCAAAAAACCCATTGAGTATCAGTTCAGTGCATGGCCCCGTTCACCGTTTACTGTTTACGCTGTTGTTTATCCTGTAGCTCCGAACCCGGCCGCAATCGTATTGATCGACAGCAGCAACGCGGACAGTTGCTCCTCCTGAGATTTGTCTCCCCCGGATTCCCGAAAACGCCGTAACAGCTCGATCTGCTGCCGACTCACCTGGTTGATGGTAGGCAGCCGACGCCCGAGTCGGCGCCGGAATCTGGGGTAGCGCTCCACCAGCTCCCGTCCACCACTGATCTTGAGCACCGCTTCGACGGTGCGCTGGTACTCCTCCTCGACCATTGCCAGGATGGTATTTCGCACCCCGGAGTCGGGTACCAGCTCCGCATATTCGCGAGCAATCTCGAGATCCACGTAGGTCAGCGTCTTTTCCACCTCATCGACGATCAAGCGGAACAGCCGTGACTCGGTGAACATCCGATGCAACAGCGCCGCCCCGCGCGGGCCGCGCACCTGGAGGAAGGTGAGAATGCCCGTTCCCACGCCATACCAGCCGGGTACAAAGTGCCGATTCTGCGACCAGGCAAAGACCCAGGGAATGGCCCGGAGATCACTCAGGGACCGGGCTCCGAATCGCCGGGCCGGCCGAGAACCGAGGTTGAGCATGGATAGCTCTTCCAGCGGACTGGCCGCTTGATAGTACGTCAGCAGATCCGGATGATCGATCAGACCTCGATAGGAGGCCTGCGCCGCCCCCGAGAGTGCCTCCATGGCTTCGTCGAACTCCGCCGTGGGTGCCAGGGCCTTCTCCCGCTCCGACTTGAGCGAGTGTTCCACCACGCTCGCTGCCAACAGCTCGATCTGATACTGGGCGGTGCCGCGGTTGGCGTATTTGAAGGAGACCACCTCACCCTGTTCGGTGATCCGCATCCGGCCCTGGATCGAGCCCGCTGGTTGCGCCGCAATCGCTCGCCCGGTGGGAGCGCCACCTCGGCTGACCGATCCGCCGCGGCCATGGAAGAAGGCGATCGGAATTCCGGCTTCCTGGCCCAATCGGGTGAGCTTGATCTGCGCCTTGCTCAGCTCCCAGTTCGAGGTAAGAAAGCCGCCGTCCTTGTTGGAGTCGGAATAACCGATCATCACTTCCTGCACCCCGCCTTGCGCTCGCACGCTCCGGCGGACCAGGGGCACGGAGAGCAGCTCGCGCATGATGGCGGGAGCCCGCTGAAGATCTTCGATGGTCTCGAACAGGGGCACGATTGGCAGGGTGCAGCTTTCGGTGCCGGCCGTATCGGCAAAGAGGCCGGCGTGTTTCGCCAGGAGGTAGGCGCCCAACACATCGCTCACGCTTCGAGTCATGCTGAGCACAAAGCTGCCGAACGCCTCCCGGTCGATCTCCTCTCGAAGTTGCCGCACCAGTTGAAACATGCCCAGCGTCTCGGCTGATTCCGGCGGCAGCTCCGGCGCCTGCCCGTCCCGCGACAAGGGACGGCCCAGCTCCGCGGTGAGCCAGCGCCGCCACGCGTCGGAATCACTGTCCGGGAGGTCACCTGGATTGCCCTGGCGCCAAAGGTCAGCCAGGGCGGCGCTGAGCTTAGTGGTGTTCTCCCGCACATCGAGCCGCACGGTGCTGAAGCGGAACGACTCCACTTCCCGCCGAACCGGCCGGACCAG
>DASUVR010000064.1:0-7044 GCA_036378855.1 Gemmatimonadales bacterium
AGTACGAGAGGACCGAGACGAAGCGACCGCTCGTGTACGGGCTATCCTGCCAAGGGTATCGCCCGGTAGCGATGTCGCGCGGAGATAACCGCTGAAAGCATCTAAGTGGGAAACTCTTCCCAAGATGAACACTCCTGGAGCATAAGCTCCCTGAAGGGCCCTGGGAGACTACCAGGTTGATAGGCCGCAGATGCACGGCGCGCAAGCGCTTCAGTCGAGCGGTACTAATCGCCCGTGAAGTTTGATCTCTTCCGTCTTCACATCAATGCACACCATCCATCGCTCGTTGTCGCACCAAATCGGCTGACGACTAGCGCGCAGGGGCCACACCCGTTCCCATTCCGAACACGGCAGTTAAGACCTGCAGCGCCGATGGTACTACCACTGAGAGGTGGTGGGAGAGTAGGCCGTCGCCAGCCTTTCCTTCGAAGCCCGGGGTCTCCTAAGAGATCCCGGGCTTCGTGTTTGTCTCCCCAGCAGTCAGTGCGCAAGCGGACTCAGTGCCCCGTCCCCTGCACCCTGGAATCGTTACAAACCTCCGCTTCAGAACCCCGAGCCAGCCACCGAAGCTACCCTCAGGTCTAGTTACCTGCCCCTTTACCCCCTGCACCAACTTCGTGTCGCTCTGGAGGTTCCATGTTGGGAGCAATACGCACGAGCCTAGTACTGCTGGCCCTGGGTGGAGCATCTCTTCCGCCCATTGCCTTCCACTCCGGTATGACCCTGGTGGTTCGGGTGCCCGAAGGCAAGAAGACCAAGCTGCCTATCGCCGGAACACCCGCGGCACCCGCCGTGACCGGCCGGGCCGAGATCGAGTACCGTGGAGGACGATCCCGGATCAAGCTCACTCTGGACCAGCTGCCTGATCCCCGTCAGACCGGCGCCTACAATACCAGCTATGTCGCTTGGGTAGTGCGGGATGACCACGGGATTGAGAATCTGGCCGAGATCCCGATGAAGAAGCAGACCGTGCTCGGCTCGACCGCGGCTCGGACTCTGGGACTGATCATCACCGCCGAGCCGTACGGGTCGGTGCGTCGGCCGTCCTCCACGGTGATCGCCGAACTGACCCTGCCCCAATCGTCCGATCCGCAGCTCCCCAGTTCCACGATCACCTACGAGGGCGTGCCCGAGGATCTCTACGACTCCGGGCTGTCGGACCCGACTGCTCCCACGCCGGATTCCATGACTCCGCTGGCGGTGCTCGGAGCTCGGCGGTCGGTGGCAATCGCCCGAAAGGTTGAAGCTCCGGACTACGCCCGCCCGGAGTTCACTGCCGCCCTCAGTATGCTCGACTCGCTGGAGCGAACCTGGGTCAAGAAGCCGAAGGACGAGAAGAAGTACGCCGAGCTGGCGCGGGAGACGGCTCGCCGCGGCGACTTGGCTCGCGAGCTGGCGATGACCCGGGCAGACGAGGCTCGCAGCGAGGCCCAGCGCCAGCGGGCGGAAGAGGAACGCCAGCGGGAAGAAGCCGCGCAACAGGCGGTTCTGGACAGCGTGGCCCGGGCTGCTGCCTTGGCCAGGACCGAGGCTACCCAGGAGGCTGAGCGGCGGGCCGAAGCCGAGCGGACCGCGGCCGAACTTCAAAGCCGGCTCTACGCTTCCATCTCTGCCATTATGGAGACCAGAAAGGGCGCCCGCGGTCTCGTTGCCGCCCTGTCCGGGGTCAACTTCGAAACCAACAAGGCAATACTCAAACCAGTCGCCCGGGAAAAGCTGAGCAAGTTGAGCGGCGTACTGCTGGGCTTTCCCGGAGATTACAAACTGGAAATTGAAGGACACACCGATTCCACCGGGACGGATGCCTACAACCAGCAGTTATCTCAGGCTCGGGCGCAGTCGGTCCGTGACTTCCTGGTGCAGCAGGGAATTCCGGCGGAGCGAATCCCTTCAACTCAGGGGTACGGCCGCACCCGCCCCATCGCACCCAATGACACTCGGGCAAATCGGGAGAAGAACCGCCGAGTCGACATCGTTATCGAGTAGACCGGCTGCCAGGCTAAGCCCTACCACGATCTGGTAGGGCTTTCTCCTGGCGCCGCCCGCCGGTGGATTTCCCTTCCTAGTGATCCGATCTACAATTGGCCTCAATATGAGCACCGGCGCCCACCACGCTCTCGACCTCAACACCGCGAGGCAGCGGCAACTCCTCCTCACCTACGATTTCCCCCCTATGCCCGGAGGTATCGCCCGGCTGACCGGCGAGCTGGCAATACGCTACCCAGCCGGGAGCCTGCTGATCTCCACCGGCAGTTTCGACAAAAGCTCGGCTTTTGACGCTCAACTCCCGAATCGAGTGGACCGGCTCGGGATCCGCAGCGGCCGCCTCCGCACAATCCAGGGTCTGATGCTCTGGTCCCATCGGGCCACACAGCTGGCTCGGACCTTTCGCCCGGGATTCGTTTGGTGCGGCAACCTGAAGCCGGCGGGATTTCCGGCACTTTGGCTATACGGCCGGGTGAACATTCCCTACGGGATCATTCTCTACGGATCGGAGCTGCTCCTGCTGCAGCAGCGCATCCGTACCTCCCGGTTCAAGCGGGGCGCTGCCGGACGGGTCTTTCGCCGCGCTGAGGTCCTGGTGGCCATCAGTGAGTGGACCCGTCGCTTATGCCTCGAGGTGTTGGAGGGACTGGGATTCAAATCGGGGGACTTCGATGTCCGCCGCATCCCGCTCGGCACAGACCCGGCACACTTCCGGCCCGGATTGGATTCCGTCAGTGTCGGAGCTCGCTACGGCCTTGGGCCCGGACGGTGGCTCATCACTGTGGCTCGGCTGGTGGGGCACAAGGGGATAGATACCGGTCTCCGCGTGCTGGCAGGACTCCGCGCAACCTATCCCGATCTCCGGTACGCCATAGTCGGTGCAGGACCCCTGCAAACCCAGCTGGAGGCTCTCGCCCGCGACCTGGGCGTGGGGCACTTGGTGCGATTCCTGACCGCCGTGCCTGACGAGGACCTGCCCGCGCTCTACAACCGCGCCGAGATCTATCTCGGCCTGTCTCGAGCCGAGGGACTGCTGATGGAAGGCTTCGGCATTTCCCTGGTGGAGGCCTCGGCATGTGGCCTTCCTGTGATCGGTGCCCGGCAGGGAGGGATTCCCGATGCAGTACGAGAAGGAGAGACCGGACTTTTGGTCGATTCCACGGACCTGCACGCCTGCGTCGAGGCTGTGCAATCCTTGCTGCAGAACCAGGAGTTGGCGAAGCGATTGGGACTCGAGGGGAGAAGGGCAGTGGAAACCCACTATAACTGGGAGCGGGTAACCGCCGATGTACGCCGCACCGGTGAGGAGCTCGCCCGGTAGCGCGGCCCGGAGGCAATGGCCAACCCGCAGGAGTCCTCTAAGTTCCAGAATGCCAACCAGGACCGGTCACATCGCCCTCGCCGGCGCCCCCAATGTCGGCAAGTCCACTCTGCTGAACACGCTGGTGGGCGAGCACCTTGCCATCGTGAGCCCCAAACCTCAGGCCACCCGGCTTCCGGTCACGGGCATACGGACTGAGGGCGAGACCCAATACATCTTCCACGACTTGCCGGGCCTGCTCGATCCTTCGTACCTGCTCCAGGAGAGGATGCGCGAGATCGCGCTGGCAACAGTTGGGAAAATGGACCTGGTGCTGCATCTCCATCCGGCGCCATTGGCCCCCGCTCCGGCGTTTCAGCAGTTGGCCGGATTGACCGCGCCGTTGCCCGTTCCGGTCCTTACGGTGTACACGAAGGCAGACCTGGTGCCTCCCGGCCGTCGGGCCGAGCTCGAGGGGAGTGCACCGGTGATATCCGCGAACGACGGAGAGGGCATCGAGCTCCTCCTGAGTCGGATTCGCGGCTACTTGCCCGAGCGCGAGTTCGAGTTCGATCCTGAAGACATCGGGACCCAGCCACAGCGGTTTTTCGTGGTCGAGTACCTGCGAGAGGCAGCCTTCGAGCTGCTGGGAGATGAGGTTCCCTACTCGTTCACCGCCGAAGTGGAGGAGTTTCGCGAAGCGGAACGGCCTATATACATTCGGGTCACGTTGTACGTGGAGCGCGAATCGCAGAAGGGCATTGTGATCGGCCGATCCGGCGCCACCATCAAGGCACTTGGAGCTCACGCCCGGGCTCGACTGGAACAGCTGTTGGGAGCGCCGGTCTATCTGGACTGCTGGGTCAAGGCGCTGCCGAACTGGCGGAAGAGTTCCTCGGCGCTCAGCCGATTCGGGTTTCCGGAGTCCATTTCGGGCGGCCGTGCCGCCACTTCATCATCAAGGAGTTCTCATGACTCTGGCTCCTGAGCTGTTGGAGATACTCGTCTGTCCCCAGTGCAAGGGGGAGCTCGAGTATCGCACCTCACCCGAGTCGCTGGTCTGCCACACCTGCCGCCTGGTCTATCCGGTGGAGGATGGCATTCCCATTATGCTGATCGACGAAGCCAAGCCGCTCTGAGTCCTCCGCCGTCTCCCCGCATGAATCCTCGCACGCTGAGCGCATACGCCCAGCGTGCTCTGGAAAACGCTCGTGCCGAGGCTGTACGCCTGGGCCATGATGCGATCGGAGCCGAACACATCGTACTGGGACTGCTCCGGGGCGATGGCACAGCATCGGCTCTGTTCGGCCGGCTCGGGGTGCCTCCTGGGCTGGTGGAGCAGCGGCTGGAGGCCAGCGGCCGGCGACGCGCCAATCGTGGGCCGGGCGAACAGTTGGCCTACACCTCTCACGCGAAACGGCTGATCGAGGTCGCTTCGAAGGAGGCGCGCGAAGCCGGGGGCGTACTCTCGGCGGAGCACCTGCTGCTGGCGGCACTGCATGAGCCGCGTGGAGCGCTGGTCAAGATCCTGGCCGAGGCCGGCGTTTCCGCCGACCGGGCCCAGGCGGCCATGCGGCTTCCCGCGCCCAGCCACCCTCGCCCGGGTCAATCGGAGCCAACGAAGGAGAAGCGGTCGGTTCCCTGGCGACCGCTGCTGCTGCTTGCCGTCCCCCTGAGCGTCGTGCTGGAACGTTTCTTCCACGCGCCCGCGCTGGCGGTGTTCTCCACCGCCTGCCTGGGTGTGTTGCCGCTGGCAGGGTATATGGGAGAAGCCACCGAGCACCTGGCACACCGCAGTGGACCCACCATTGGAGGACTGCTCAACGCGACCTTTGGAAACGCGGCGGAGCTCATCATCTCGATCGTTGCGCTACAGGCCGGCTTGGTGGGTCTGGTCAAAGCCTCTATCACCGGCAGCATTCTGGGCAACCTGCTTCTGATCCTGGGTCTTTCATTGGTGGTCGGCGGGCTCCGCCGGAATGAGCTCAGGTTCAACCGGGCGAATGCCGGAATGAGTGCGAGTATGCTCTCGCTGGCGGTCATTGCCCTGGTACTGCCGGCGTTGTTTCATGCCCTTCACCCCGGAAGTGCCGCTCGGCTCTCCGAGCTCAGGATCTCCGAGTCGGTCGCCGTGATTCTGCTCTTCACCTATGGCTTGTCACTGCTCTTCACCTTGAAGACCCATCGCTGTCTCTTCTGGTCCGAGTCGCCGCCGATGGAGGGACCGGTATGGACCGTCAAGAAGGCGGGGCTAGTTCTGGCGGGGGCGACAGTGGGAGTCGCGATAGAGTCCGAGCTCCTGGTCCATGCGGCAACCGAAGCAACCAAGGCTCTGGGCCTGACTGAGACCTTTTTGGGCCTGATCATTGTTCCCCTGATCGGCAATGCGGCGGAACACGCTACGGCTATTGTGGTTGCCCGAAAGGGCAAGATGGACCTGGCGCTGCAGATCGCGCTCGGCTCCAGTACTCAGGTCGCGTTACTGGTTGCGCCGATACTAGTCTTTGCGGGCGTGGTTCTGGGGCGGGACATGAACCTGGCCTTTACCCCGTTCGAGATCCTGGCGCTGGGAATGGCCACCGGGGTGACTGCCATCATTACCCTGGACGGAGAATCCAACTGGTTCGAGGGGGTGCAGCTGCTCGCCCTGTATGGAATGTTGGCGGTGGCGGCATTTTTCCTGGTTTGACTCGGCGGAGCTCGTCTCGCTAACTTAGCCAGGCATAACTTCTTACGAGAGGCTGTGGGTGCGGACTCGCCCGACGATACTCTTCTTTTCGCCGGACGGTTGTCCGGTCCCGGCCCTGGTACGCCAGTGGGCCGGTGTGCACTCCTTTCCGCTCATGGTCTTCAGCGAGCCGGATGAGGTCGAGTCGATCGTCCTGCGTGGCCACCCCTGCCTCCTCTTCGTGGACGGCGACCACTCAAGCACTGCCGGCCTCGGTCTGGTTCGCCGACTCAAGAGCGACGCCTTTACCGCCATCGTTCCGGTAACCGCCCTGGCCGCCGCGCATCATCCCGAACGGGTCCAAGCCTGGTTTGCATCCGGGGTGGACGAGGTGATCACCGGGATCTTCGCTCCGGCGGAGCAGCGGTCGCGGCTGGATGCGATGCTGGTGCGCACCGAACGGGATGTCTCGGTGCATCCGTCTACCCGTCTGCCAGGGACCACGGAGATCGAGCGGGAGATCCGGCGGCGGCTGGAATCCAATCAGGAGTTTGCCGTCTGCTACGCCGACCTGGACCACTTCAAGGAATTCAACGATCGCTACAGTTACTATGAGGGCGATCGTGTCATCTACATTCTTTCCCGGGTGCTCCACGACGTGGTAAAGGGCTTGCTCGGACCTCGAGGTTTCGTGGGCCACATCGGGGGAGATGACTTCATCTTCATCATACCGGCCGAGGACATCAGCCCGGTATGTAGCGAGATCCTCGAGGTGTTCGACGCCTTGGTGCCGCTGCAGTACAACGATCAGGATCGCCGGGCGGGTTACTTCTTCGGGAAAGATCGCCGGGGACAGCTGCATCGGGTCCCCCTGATGACCTTGTCGATCGGAATCGTGACCAACCGGCATCGCCGGTTTGCCCATCCCGCCCAGGTGAGCGAGCTTGCCACTGAGATGAAGAGTTACGCGAAGACGCTGCCCGGCTCGGTCTTCGTGGTCGATCGGCGACACGGTGCCAACGGAGAAGAACGTCCCGGCCCGGCTTCTCGCGAGAAGCCCAGAGGAGCTTGAGATGAACGTAACCTGCCC
>DASUVR010000065.1:0-21244 GCA_036378855.1 Gemmatimonadales bacterium
CGTTTGACTCCCTGTGCGTAGCGACCGGCTGCAGCGACTGGCCCCCACCATGGTGGCTGCGCTGGTAGCATTGCTCGCCGCGCTGAGTCTGGGCACTGGAATTCTGATCTTCCGGCACTTTCAAGCCGACGCCAGTGCCACCAGCCGGCTCTACTCCGGTGTATTCGCCGGGTTGAACAATCCCCGGGCCGGAGCCGAAGCCGAAGCGTTGCTCCGCCTGGGAGAACAGGTGCGATCGCTGGGACTTCCGCTGGTGGTCACGGACGGGATGGGGCGGGTTACGGCGGCGGCAAATCTGCCCTTCGAGGCGCCCCTGGATGATCCGCGGGTCAAGGCATACGCCGCACGGCTCGACCGGCAAAATCCGCCCATTAGCGATGCGGCGATCGGCACGGTGCATTACGGGCCGCTTCCGGCCCAGCGGAATCTGATCGCGCTGGCGGTGCTGCAGGGACTCACCATCGCGGTCATGGTGGCGGTGGCGGTGTTTGCCTACCGCAGCGCGATGTCGGCTCAACGCGACCGACTCTGGGTGGCGATGGCGCGAGAAGCCGCCCATCAGATGGGAACTCCGCTTACCAGCCTGCAGGGATGGATCGAGCGGGTGCGCTCGCACGCCACGCCACCGCCCGGGTTGGCCGATCATCTTTCGGCCGACGCCGAACGCCTCGACCGGGTGGCACAACGCTTCGAGCGCATCGGAAACCCGGCGAAGCGCGAGCCGATCGGACTGGGAGCCCTGGCGGACCGGGTGGCCGGCTATTTCCGACCCAGGCTGCCGCGACACGCCAACATGATCGACCTCAAGGTCGAGGCGGCGGGGGCAGGCCCCACCGTTCTGGGTGATCCCGTGTTGCTGGAATGGGCGCTGGAATCATTGGTGAAGAACGCAATTGATGCGCTGCAAGGCCGGCCCGGTACGATTATCCTGCGGGTCGGAGCCGAGGATCATATGGGTGTCATTCGTGTCATCGATGATGGTCCGGGCGTGGCCAAGGAGCTGCGCCGGACCCTGTTCGAGCCGGGCATTACCACCAAGCGGGGTGGCTGGGGGATCGGCCTTGCGCTCTCGCGACGGGTGGTAGAAGACGCCCACGCGGGCCTGTTGATGCTGGAGCCGGTGGAGCGGGGAACCTGTTTTGCGATTCGCGTGCCGCTGGCGGGACGGGAGACGTGATCGAGATTTCGACTGCGCAACTCGAGCCCGCGCTGAACCCTGCTCAGCGGGAAGCCGTGGAGCATGTCGAAGGGCCGCTGCTGGTCCTGGCGGGCGCCGGCTCGGGGAAGACGCGGGTCCTCACCATGCGCATTGCCGCGCTGATCGACCGCCACGGCGTGCCTCCGGACCGCATCTTCGCCGTGACCTTTACCAACAAAGCCGCCGGAGAAATGAAGCACCGGATCGGGCGGTTGCTGAACCGGGACCCATCCGGGCTGTGGATCGGGACGTTCCACTCCCTTTCCGCTCGAATTCTGCGGCGGGAGGCGGAACTGCTGGGCTTTACCCGCCAGTTTACCATCTACGATGAGGATGACCGTCTCAGTCTGATCCGCCGGCTGATGGAACAGCAGGGACATTCGACCAAGTTGTTCCCTCCCCGGGCGGTGCAGTCGGTCATCTCCGCAGCAAAGAACCGGATGGTGTCACCGGCCGATTTGGCCAACGGAGCCAGCTTCGACCGACTGGCTCAGGTGGCGGCGGAGGTGTATGGGGCTCTGGGAGCGGCGCTGAAGACGGCGAACGCCATGGATTTCGATGATCTTCTGCTCCATCCCCTGAAGCTCTTCCGGGAGCACCCGGAGCGGCTCCGGGTGTATCAGAACCGATTCCGCTTCATCCTGGTAGATGAGTTCCAGGACACCAATCGAGCCCAATATGAGCTCATCCGCCTGATCGGCTCGCACGGCAACGTGTGTGCGGTGGGAGACGACGATCAGTCCATTTATGGCTGGCGCGGCGCTGACGTCCGGAACATGCAGGATTTTCTCAAGGATTTTCCCGGGGCCCGGCTGATCCGGTTGGAGGAGAATTATCGCTCAACCCAGATCGTCCTGGACGCGGCCAATGGCGTTATTGCGGAGAACAGCGGACGAATCGGCAAGACACTTACCACCCGCCGCCGTGGTGGCGAAACGGTAACGCTGGTTGCGTCCGCAGACGAGCGGGATGAAGCGGAGTGGATCGTTCGCGAATTGCAGAAGCGAAGCGCCGCCTCGGATTGGTCCTACAGCGAAATGGCCGTGCTGTATCGCACCAACTCTCAATCGCGCGCTCTGGAGGAAGCCTTTCGACGGGCCGGGGTACCCTACCGATTGATCGGGGCCATCAGCTTTTACGAACGGCGGGAAGTCAAAGACCTGCTGGCGTACCTGCGCCTGATTGCCAATCCCGCGGACAACGAGGCCTTCCTCAGAGCCATCGCGGTCCCTCGACGTGGTCTGGGCGAAACCAGTCTGGCCACGCTCGACCGGTATGCCACTCAGTGGACCAAGCCGCTGCTGGAGACAGCCCGCATTGCCGATCGCATTCCGGACTTACGTCCCAGTCTCCGCGAAGCCTTCCGCACCTTTGCCGGGTTGATCGACGGAGCGGCGCAACTGCAACACCTTCCGCCCGCCGATTTGCTGGAGCATGTCATCCGGAGCATCAATTACGAGAACGTGCTCCTGGCCGAAGGCCCGGAAGGGGCCGACCGCTGGGAAAATGTTCGCGAGCTGGTGGCCAGCGCCGCCAACTGGTCCGAGGAAGTGTCACCCGAGGATGAGGAGTCGGGGACGCCACTCGAGCGGTTCCTGGCAGAAGCCGCGCTGCTCTCGTCAGCCGATACGGTGCTGGGTCAGGAGGAGGGCGTGACCCTCATGACGCTGCATACCGCCAAGGGCCTCGAGTGGCCCGTAGTGGTAATGAGCGGAATGGAGCACGGACTTTTTCCGCTGGCCCGGGCAGAGGAACAACCGAGTGGGCTGGAGGAGGAACGCCGGCTCTGCTATGTCGGCCTCACCCGGGCCAAGGACAAGCTCTATTTGACCTGGGCCCGGGCTCGGCGCCGGGGCGGCGAGCTCCGGCCGGGGATAGCATCCCGCTTCTTGAAGGCCATACCGCCCGGGATCGTGGAAGAACGGCGGACTACGTCCTTGTGGGCGCCAGATTGGTCAGCGGGGCAGCGGGGCGGGCGGACCGCTCAGGGGGACCGGCTGTCGGGAGAGCGAAGCTGGACCAGCTATGGCTCGGGCGTGAGCCCGGCGGTCCGCCCGTCGGACAGTCCTCCCGAAGAGGCGTCACAGGACGTGCCGCGTTACGTGAAGGGCGAACGGGTTCGGCACCGGCGCTTCGGGAGCGGAACTATTCAGGGACTCATGGGCACCGGGCGAGATCTCAAGGTGTCGGTGGCCTTCGACGATCAGGAAGTTGGGGTGAAGCAGCTGCTGGTGGCCTATGCCGGGTTGGAACGCGACTGGGAGAGTGCATGACCATCCGCCGAGATGAAGTGCTGCATGTCGCCAAGCTGGCAGAGCTGGCGGTGCCCGAGTCCGAGCTCGGGCGTCTAGTGGAACAGCTGAACCGGATAGTCGACTATGTCGCGCAGCTCGATGAGGTGCCGGCAGATCACATTGCGGAGCCATTTCTACCAGGACCTTCCGAGCTCAGCCTCCGAGAGGACGTCGAAGGTGCCGTGCCCCTTGCTCGCCCTCCGGTGGAGCTGGCACCCGAGTTCAGAGACGGCTTCTTCCTGGTGCCCCGGCACGGTGCCATGGAGGACGCGTGACGAGCGGGGCGGCTCTGGTAGCAAAGGAGACGGGAAAGAAGCTGGCGGCGGCCCAGTCTCTCAACGCGACGCTGGATTGGTCGCAACAGCTGCTCGATGCCGAGGCAGCCCGGGTGGACGCGATGGGGCAGCGAGGCTCTCTGGCCAACATGCCGATCGCGCTCAAGGACAACATCGTCACGGTGGAGCAGCCGAGCACCTGCGCCTCGCGGATACTGGAAGGATACCGGTCGCCCTTCAACGCGACGGTGGTCGAGCGGCTGCGCGACGCCGGCGCGTTGGTCGGGATCAAGAGCAACATGGATGAGTTCGCCATGGGCTCCTCCACCGAACATTCGGCGTTCGGGCGGGTGAAACATCCGCTGGACCCCACCCGGGTCCCCGGCGGATCCTCCGGAGGTTCGGCTGCGCTGGTAGCGGCGGGAGTAGTTCCCGCCTCGCTTGGATCGGAGACCGGCGGCTCGGTGCGCCAGCCGGCCAGTTTCTGCGGCGTGGTCGGGATCAAGCCCAGCTACGGGCGGGTGAGCCGGTACGGTCTGGTGGCATTCGGCTCGTCGCTGGACTGTATCTCGGTTTTCGGCCGCACGGTCGAGGATGCCGGCCGGGTACTGAGCGTGCTCAGCGGCCCTGACCCGCTCGACGCCACGGCCGTAGATCGACCACCGATGGCGGTGCCCCAGCCGCGCCAGGATCTGCGCGGGATTACTCTGGGCCTCCCGCGGGAGTACTTCCCGGCCGATCTCCACCAGGGAGTGGGCGCCGCGCTTACCCGCACCATCGAGCTGGCGCGAGAGCTCGGCGCAGAGATCCGGGAGGTCTCGCTGCCGCATTCGGCATACGCGGTGCCGACGTACTACATCATCGCTCCGGCCGAGGCGGCGGCGAATCTGGCGCGCTACGATGGAGTACGGTATGGGCGCCGCCGGATCGGACCGGAGGGCGACATCCGATCGCTCTATCGTGCTACTCGAGGTGAGGGCTTCGGAGCCGAGGTCCAGAGACGAATTCTGGTGGGCACCTACGTATTGAGCGCCGGTTACTACGACGCGTATTACCGAAAAGCGCAGCGGGTGCGGTCCCTGATTGCGGATGATTTTCGGCGGACCTTTGCCAGTGGGGTGGATCTCTTGCTGACTCCCACCACGCCAACTCCGGCCTTCAAGGCTGGGGAAAAAACCGAGGATCCGGTCGCGATGTATCTGGCCGACATTTTTGTCTGCCCCATCAACCTGGCCGGGCTGCCGGCGGTGAGTATCCCAGCCGGGCGGAGCGAAGGGCTGCCGATTGGAGCTCAGCTCATTGCACCGGCCTTCGACGAGGAGCGGCTTCTGGCCGCCGCCGCCGCGCTGGAGCGGGTCATTCCCGCCGAAGCTGAGGTCCGCTGATGGCCTGGGAAACAGTGATTGGACTGGAGGTGCACGTGCAGCTCCGCACGCGCACCAAGATGTTCTGCGCCGACCGCACCACCTTTGGCGATCCTCCGAATACCAACGTATGCCCGGTGTGTCTCGGCCTGCCGGGAGCGCTGCCGGTGCCGAACGCGGAAGCCATTCGCCTGGGGACCCGGGCGGCGCTGGCACTGGGATGCACCGTGCACCAGACCAGCGTTTTCGCCCGCAAGAACTATTTCTATCCCGATCTGCCCAAAGGCTACCAGATCTCCCAGTTCGACAAGCCGCTGGCGACCGGTGGCAGCGTGCGCTTCGATTCCACCGAACGAGGACGGCTGCGGGTCGGCATTACCCGACTTCACCTGGAGGAGGATGCAGGCAAACTGCTGCACGACCGCTTTCCCGGGAAAACCGCAGTCGATCTGAACCGAGCGGGCATCCCGCTGGCCGAAATCGTGAGTGAGCCGGATCTTCGTTCCCCGGCTGAGGCCAGAGCTTACCTGGCCACACTTCGGCAGATCCTGGTGTACGCCGGGGTGAGCGACTGCAGCATGGAGCAGGGAAGCCTCAGAGTCGATGCCAACATATCCATCCGGCGGCCGGGCGATACCCGCCTCGGAACCAAGACCGAGGTGAAGAACATGAACTCCTTCGCCAATGTCGAGCGGGCGCTGGAGGCGGAACGCGCTCGGCAGATTACCCTGCTGGAGTCGGGCCAACGGGTGGAGCAGGTGACCCTGTTGTTCAACGCGGGGAGCGGTCAGGTCAAGCCCATTCGCTCAAAGGAAGAGAGCCACGACTACCGCTACTTCCCCGACCCGGATCTGCCGCCGCTGGTGCTCTTGCCCGCGTGGATCGACGAACAACGTGCAGCGCTCCCTGAGCTTCCAGAGGCCAAGCGGGCCCGGTTGGAGACCGAGTACGTGCTTCCAGCCTATGACGCCGGGGTGATCACCAGCGAGCCCGAGCTGGCGCGATTCTTCGAATCAGTCGTCCGGGCGGGAGCCGACCCCAAGACCGCTGCCAACTGGATCATGGGCGAGGTGATGACCACCTACAATGAGCGGGGCGCGTTCCCGGTCTCTCCGGAACGGCTGGCCCGTCTTATTGCTCTCGTTCGTGGCGGCGGGTTGAGCCATCAGGCCGCTAAACGGGTGTACGCCGAGCTGGCTCTGACCCCGACTGAAGACCCGGCGGCCGTGGCGGAACGATTGGGTTTGACTCAGGTGAGCGACGAGAGCGCGCTCACCGGCTGGGTGGACGAGGTGCTGGCCGCACATCCGGGGGAGGTCAGCCGGTTTCGCAACGGCGAGAGCAAGTTGATGGCGTTTTTTGTGGGGCAGGTGATGAAGCGGAGCAAGGGAAAGGCCGATCCGAAGGGGGTTCAGCCTTTGTTACAGCAGCGGCTGCGGCAAACGGCGGAGAGTGAGTCTTCGCGCTAGGGCACAGCCGGAAAAATCTGGAGCAGGCTCATGGGATCGACCGAGACGGTGCCGTACCGAGCAACCCAGTGGAGGTGCGGTCCCGTCACCCGTCCGCTTCGGCCCACGGCGCCAATGCGTTGCCCTGCTCTCACCATCTGTCCTTGTCGAACATACGCCCGGCTCAGGTGGAAGTAGGCGGTAACCAGCCCGCCCCCGTGATCGAGGTAGATGGTCCCGCCCGCCAGATAGAAGTTTGCCACCAACGCCACAATCCCCCTGCCGGCAGCAAGGACCGGCTCTCCCACCGCACCGGCGAAGTCGGTCCCGAGGTGACGGCTTTGCACTTCGCCGTTGAAGACGCGCGCGGTCCCGAACGGGCTGGTTATGCGACTGGACCGCGGCAGCCGAAAGGGACCGGCCCAGAGCCGGGTTCGCGATTGAGAGCGACGGGAAACCTCGCGGCTCTTCAGGATCTCCGACTGGATTCGGGCGGCCGCGGCACTGTCGGGTTTGACGAAGCCGGGCGCGACCTTCAGCACCTCACTGGGATAGCCGCTCCGGCGCACGGGTAAATACGCCTTTGCGGTGTCACTCCAGTCGGCTCCGTGCAGGAACAGCGACACGCCGAAGGAATCTCCGACTTCGACCGGTACTCCAACCAGCGCCCGAAGGCTGTTCTCTCCCGCCGGCTCGAAGTGAACCGGCTCGCCCGCCGCTTCTCCTCCGCTCAGGGTGACGCCTGTCCCGAGTGTCACCCTGATCCAGCCCAGGCTGCCCTCGGTGAGGCCGGTCTGAGCGTCGATGCTGAATCGGGTAACTGAGTCAGGTGAGACCTGAAGCGAATCCTGGGCGGACACGGATCCGGCCCTCAGGCAACAGAGCGCGGTCGCGCAGGCACCCCAGTGCATGAGGGGAGAAGTGATGGGTTGTCGCCGGCCGCCGAAGGAGAAAGTCGTCAGCGGTCAGCCACTCACGAGTTTCTTGGGAGATGGGGCGCTGCCTTCGGGCGCTCCCCAGGGAAGCTTCTGAGAGATCCTGCTCCAGAATACCAGCGGTCGCCCTGGCAGGCCGAAGTGCTCGTTGGCGGCTTCTTGCAACTCGGCGGTGTCCCGCCGGCCGGCCTCGCGAATGACCCGGCGGCGCATCTCTTTTGCCGTTTTCAGCGGCCGCTCCCCCGACGGATCGAGGTGGCGGGCGGAGGAAACGGTTTCAGTGAGCAGCTCCATCATGAAATCGAAGGACAGTCCCAGGTGGCGCTCCACGTCTTCGTCGGTCAAAGGCCAGCGGCTGTACTCCCGGGCCACCTGGCTGGCCCGCTGCCAGCTGGTCGTTTCGGTAAGATGGACCATGCCTCGAAAGAGCCGGCGGTTGGTGCGCACGCTGAAAATGGTGGGGGCAATGATGCGGTCGAGATGCGCATCGGCCGGCGCGTGGTCCAGCAGAATGACGTCCTTGGCGGCCCGGGCGTAGGCGTCTCCCAGGTGCGCTTCGACCCGGGTTTCCCAATAGGAGTGGCCCACGGCCGCCGTGCTGCTGGTGAGCATCAGCTGGCGGGGGACGAAGTAGTTGTGGGCGATGGTGTCGGCGGCTAGATGGCTCAGATACCCCAACCCGAACGCTCTCAGCGCATCGCTCGCCGCCAGATCGTGAATCTCCTGGCCTACGTGCCAGTAGTGGCAATGCCGGCCGAGCGGGGCGTAATGCTTTGCGATGGACGAATCCGCCGCGATGTTGCCGTAGAGGAAATCGAAAGGATACGCCCGCAGCAGGTCGGCCACGGCGGCCGGCAAGTGGGGAAGATTGGCCAGGACCGATTCGCCCAGATAGATGTGGGTTCCTGGGGTCCAGGCGTGCACCTCGGGAGGGAGCAGCAAGCACAGCAGCCCCACGCCCGCGCAGGCGAGCGAGAGGCGCAACAACGTCATCAGCGACTCGGCACCAGGAAGCGCCGGACTCGTCCAAGCATGCCGTTTCCCCGCCGCACCGACCGGAGTGCTGCAGCCGCATCCAGGGCGGCGCCTTCCACCTCGTCATGCACCACGTCGTACAGCGTTTCCAGCTCCTCCAGCTTGACCTCGATCCGGTCGGCAGCCCGAACGGTTTTGCGGCGGAGACCGCGCGCGGTTTGGGCGAAGGCACCGGCTTCATGCCGGACCAGCACCATGAGATCCTGGCCCTGCTCGGTCAGCCGGCGCAGTGATTTCAGAGTGCGGGCGACGTCATCCTGCAGCCCGTCGACCAGGGTGCTCACCTTGCGGACCTGCCCGGCGACCTTGAAGGCCGCCACGGCCACGGCCACCGCCAGCCCCAGAAACGACAGCGCCAGAACGGCCAGCGAGATCGCAGCGACCGGCCCTACCCACTCCTGGGATACGCCGACCTGCGCCAGTGCGAGAGTCATCATACGCCTGTTACCTCCGGGGAAGGCTCACGAACTGCTCCGATGCGACCTGCGGACCAACCAGTGCCCATTACGCTAATACAAAGCTGCTGCGGCATCACCGCAACCCCCTCGCCTTGGCTTGACGCGATTACACCACGTCGTCAGCTTTGGCCATGCCTCCACGTTTTCTGGTCCACGGCGGTCGCCCGCTGAAGGGAACCGTCCGTCCCGCCGGCAACAAGAATGCCGCGCTGCCAATCCTCGCCTCCACCGTGCTGGCCGACGGTCCGGTCGACCTCGACAATATCCCCCGCATTCGCGATGTCGAAACGATGCTCGCGCTGCTGGTCGATCTGGGAGCAGTCGCTGACTGGACTGGGCCCAATGCGGTTCGGGTGGACGCACGAGGCGTCAAACCCAAGGCGCTGGACCCCGGACTATGTGCCAAGATCCGCGCATCGATCCTCCTGGCCGGTCCGCTGCTGGCGCGATTCGGCCAGGTCACGCTGCCCCCGCCCGGCGGCGACGTGATCGGCCGCCGTCGGGTGGACACCCATTTTCTGGCCCTGGAACACCTCGGGGCGTCGGTGATGGTGGGAGATCGGTACGAGCTCGAGGCCAAGCAACTCAAGGGAGAAGACATCTTCCTGGATGAGCCCAGCGTCACCGGAACCGAAAACGCACTCATGGCAGCGGTTCTGGCGAAAGGTAGAACCGTGCTGCGCAATGCTGCCTGCGAGCCCCACGTTCAGGATCTCGCCCGGGCGCTGGTGGCGATGGGGGCCGAGATCACCGGCATCGGGTCGAACATCTACACCATCGAAGGTGGCCGCCCGCTGCATGGTACCAGCTATACCATCGGACCGGACCACATCGAGATCGGAAGCTTCATTGGCCTGGCGGCCGTCACCAACGGAGACGTGATCATCGAGCCGGTCCGCTCCGAAGATCTGCGCAGCACGATCCTAGGCTTCGAGCGGCTGGGCATTCGGCCGCGGGTGGAGGGAACCCGGCTCAGCGTAAGCTCGGGACAGGAGCGGCGGATCCGGCCGGATCTCGGTGGCCACGTTCCCAAGCTGGAGGACGGTCCCTGGCCCGCCTTTCCGGCCGACGTCATGTCCACCACCATCGTCACGGCTACGCAATGCTCGGGCATGCTCCTCGTGTTCGAGAAGATGTTCGAGTCCCGTCTCTTCTTCGTGGATAAGCTCATCGGGATGGGTGCGCGGATTGTGCTCTGCGATCCGCACCGGGCTGTGATCTCCGGGCCTTCGGCTCTCAAAGGGGGAACGGTGGAGTCGCCCGACATCCGGGCCGGTATGGCCATGCTGCTCGCCGCGCTGGCGGCGGATGGTCGCAGCACGATTCACAATGTTGGCCAGATCGAACGGGGGTACGAACGCATCGATGAGCGGCTCCGTGCTCTTGGCGCCGAGATCGAGCGGGTGGATGGGTAGTGGGCGGGGCAGTGGGGCGGCGGGACAGCGGGGCAGGTCTTCAGCTGATTCGCATTCTTCTCAGATAACATCAGCAACAGTGCCGGAAGTCCCTGTGCCCGGACCGGTCCCGCGGTTCGAGGTCCCGGGATGGCGGCAGCGGTACGGAGTGGTTGCAGGGATCACCGGTCGAGGAGACGGAGGCGAGCGGGGATTCGATCTCGGACTCTGGAGCCGGGAGCCGGTGGGCGATGTCATGAACCGGTGGCTCGCGTTTCGGAGGGCGATGCCCGACGTCAGCGCCTTCGTGCTGGGGAATCAGGTCCACGGGGTCGAAGTCCGCCAGGTCGGACCGGCTGAGGGTTGGATCCAGATTCAGGGAGTGGATGGATGGGTGAGCACCTCGCCTGGAGTCATGCTGACCATCACCGTAGCGGACTGCGTGCCGGTGTACTTAGCCGTGGCAAATCGTGCCGTCGCCCTGCTGCATGCAGGATGGCGAGGCACGGCGGGAGGAATTCTCGAGCGCGGAATAGAGGCTTTGCTCGCTGCCTCAGGGGCTGCGGAACGTGATGTCGCAATGCACTGTGGTGTTGGCATTTGTGGTGACTGCTATGAGGTGGGATCTGAGGTGATGACCGGGTGCGGCTTGGCGGCTGACGGCAGCGGCCCATGGCACCTCGACCTGCGCAATGTCTTGATCGACCAGGCCCGCCGCCTCGGCGTCGCAGGGGTAAGCCGATCCGGGTGGTGCTCGGCTCATGACCGAAAATCCTTCTACAGCCACCGGGCTTCCCGGGGCCAGGATGGCCGGATGGTGGCTTACCTCGGCCTGATCTCTCCGCTTGCCTCCAACCCACACCGCGAGTAATATTTACCGCTGTCCCGGGAGGCGCTTCCTCAGGCCGACTGTCGATGTGGGGGAGTTCCCCCACATTTTTTTTCCTTCTCCGCCGATGTCTGCCGACGCGCTGTTGGTTCCCATACGCGATCACATTGCCGAGCTCGGGTTTGAGCTCGTCGATCTCCGGCGGACCGGAACCCTGCAGCGGCCCATCTTGCAGGTACGAGTGGACCGTCCCGACAGTCGACCTGGCCAGGGCATTACGGCCGACGACTGCGCCGGCATCAGCCGGTCACTCGAACGATTCCTCGAATCCAGGGCCATGGTCGGGCCGCGATACGTGCTCGAAGTATCGTCCCCGGGATTGGATCGGCCGCTCCGCTGGCCGGAGCACTGGCGCCGGTTTATCGGCCGCCAGGCTCGGGTACGAGCCGAAGGGCTCAGCGGCCGGCAACGGGTCGAAATCCTGGCGGTACCGGATGACGAGCGGGTCATCGTGAGGGGAGAGGATGGATCCGAGATCTCCCTTCCCCTGGAGGAAATTCGGGAGGCCACCTTGATACCCGAGGCAGAGGCCTTCGGCTGGCGAGGGCGATAGGGCGCGCGGAGCGTCCCACACACTGCAGGGCGCCGGATGCGCCCACTATGGAGTGAATGGATGGCAGGTTCGACTGAAATGTTGGCCGCGTTTCGCGAGCTGACCACGACAAAACAACTCGAGCGTTCCGATCTGCTGGAGCTGCTGCGCGACGGCATTCACGCCGCCCTGGTTCGCAAGTTCGGGCCCAATGTCCGGTTCGAGCTCAGCGTGGATGAGCTGCAGGGCACCATCAAGGTCGTGCGTCTCCGCCAGGTGGTGGAGACGGTGGAGGATCCCAGCGCGCAGATCACCCTGGAAGAGGCCCAGTACGAGGATCCCGACTTCCAGATAGGCGACATGCTCGAGGAAGAAGTTCCCTTTGTCGATTTTGGTCGGCTGGCTGTTCAGGCAGCCAAACAGCGCATCATCCAGCGGGTGCGGGAAGGCGAGCGGGCCCGGATCCGGGAGGAGTTCACCTCCAAGGTAGGCGAGCTTTTGTCGGGAGAAGTCCAGCAGATCGAGCGAGGCAAGCTCGTTATCATGCTGAACAAGTTCCGCGAGGCCGAGGCCATCGTCCCTTACCGGGAGCAGAATCACCGGGAGCACTTCCATCAGGGCGACACCATCCGCGCCGTGCTCAAGCGTCTGGAAGAGACGCCCAAGGGACCTCGGCTCATTCTCTCCCGGGGCGACCCACTGTTTGTGAAGGCCCTGTTCAAGCTCGAAGTGCCCGAGATCCAGCAGCAGGTCGTGGAAATCCGCGCCATTGCACGGGAGGTCGGAAGCCGGACCAAGGTTGCGGTGATTTCCCGCGATGATGCAATCGACCCCGTGGGCGCTTGCGTCGGCCTCAAGGGCTCCCGGGTTCAGGCAGTGGTCAACGAGCTGGGGGGCGAGCGGATCGATATCGTTCCCTGGTCGCCCGACCCCGAGAGGTTCGCCCGTCTGGCGCTGGCCCCGGCCAGAGTCGCCAAAGTGTTCTCCGATCCCGAGGCCAAGACGATCCAAGCGGTGGTGGATGAAGACCAGCTGTCGCTGGCCATCGGCCGTAATGGGCAGAACGTTCGGCTGGCGTCGGAGCTTACCGGCTGGAAGATCGATCTGTACTCCAGTCGCGAATGGTTGGAGCGGGGAGGCGAAGGCCCGCTATTCGCTCCCTTGCCTCCGGAAGAGGAGATGGCGGGCAAGGTGCCGCTCAGCGAGCTCAAAGGTCTTTCCCCCGAGCTGACCGGGATTCTGGAGAGCGCTGGTTACAAGACGCTCAACGACATTCTCGACCTGGAGCGGGAGGACATCGCGAAGATTCCGGGGATGACGGCGGAAACTTCCGATCAGCTCATGGCGTTTGTGTCGGAGCTTACTGATGAGGACAGCGGAGAGGAAACCCGGCCGAAGGGATGAGCGGGCTGCTGGGCCTTCTCGGGCTGGGTCACCGCGGAGGACGGGTCGTGGTCGGGGTGGACGCGGTCCGCAGAGAATTACAGGCAGGAAAGTGCTGGTGCGTGGTCCTGGCGGAAGACGCCAGCCCACGCGCGGTCGACAAGGTGGTCCGGCTGGCTCGTGCCAAGGGGGTACAGCTGATGCCCGGACCGCGCGCCGCAGCGATCGGCGCGCAATTGGGCAAGCCGCCGGTCATGGCGGTAGGCGTACGGGATCGCGCATTGGCCAGTGGCATTGTGCAGCTGGCAGCCGTCCGCTCCTGATGGAGGCATGAGTGGTTAAAACGAGAGTCCACGATCTGGCAGCGGAGTTCGGCGTCGCTCCTGAGCAGCTCCTCAACATGCTCAAGGACATGAACATCTTCGTGCGAAGTCACATGTCCGCGCTGGAAAGCGATCAGGTGTCGGCCGTGCGGGTCCGCTGGGAGCGGGAGAAGCGCCGCAGTGCGGAAGAGCCCACCGCAAAGAAGGGCCGCCGCAAGGCGGCCAAGGCGGCAGAGCCCGCGCCGGTCGCGGCCGAAGCCAAGCCCACGAAGCGCCGCCGCACGGCGGCCGAGGTGGCTCAGGTCGAGGCCCAGGAGCAGGCGGAGAAGGCAGCCGAGCTCGCGGCTCTCGAGCTGGAACGCCCGGTCATTCACGAGGTGGAGGATACCACTCCAGCGCAAACCCTCGAGGAACGCGCTCGGGCCCTCTTCAAGGATTTGCCGCCTGCTCCTCCGGAAGGGGACGAGGCTGAGATCGCCACTGAGGAGGAACCAGTTAACGGCGGAGCCCCGGATGCCGCGGCATTCCGTCCGGCCCCAACTCCGGCGCCCATCCCTACCCGGGCTCCGTTCATTCCGCCGCGAGTGCAGCGGCCCGCGGCTCCGACAACGCGTGGGCCCAAGCCGGTGTTCAGCAGTAGTGCGCCACCAGCCTCCCGGCCCGGCGGACCGTCCCGGCCCGGTATGCCCGGACGTCCGGGGGCCGATCGGCCGGCGCCGCAACGCGCCTTTGGACCCGATGCCGAAAAGGGGGGCGGCAGGAAGAAGGGCAAGAAGGGGAAGCGCTCCTCGGTGGATCAGGAAGCGGTGCACGCCAACATCCTCCGCACCCTGCAGGGCATGAAGGGACCGGCAGGGCGAAAGGGGCGCCGGCCGGACGAGCCCTCGTTCCGTGAGGTGCAGGCCGGACGCCTGGCCGAGGAGAAGGAACGGGAGAAGACCCTGATCCGGGTCAACGAATTCATCTCCGTCTCTGAGCTGGCTACCGCCATGAAGGTGCCGGCAACCCAGATCGTCCAGTTTGCCTTCAAGGAACTGGGGCTCATGGTGACGGTGAACCAGCGTCTCGACTTCGACCAGATCGAGCTGATTGCCTCGGCGTTCGGCTTTCAGGCGGTGCGGGAGGACGAATACGCCGCCGAGGCCGAGACCACTGCGGCGGAGGAGAGTCCGGAACAGCTGGTGCCGCGGCCGCCGGTCGTCACCATCATGGGACACGTCGACCACGGTAAGACTTCGCTGCTGGACTACATCCGCAAAGCGAATATCGTTGCCGGCGAGGCGGGCGGGATTACCCAGCACATCGGCGCCTACCACGTCGAGCTGCCAGGCGACAAGAGGATCACCTTCCTGGATACGCCTGGTCACCAGGCCTTCACCGCCATGCGGGCCCGGGGGGCTCAGGTCACGGACATCGTGGTACTGGTGGTTGCCGCCGACGACCAGGTCATGCCGCAGACGATCGAGGCCATCAGCCATGCCCGCAATGCCGGCGTGCCGATGATCGTAGCCATCAACAAGATCGATCTCCCCACCGCCAACGTGCCCAAGGTCAAACAGGACCTGCTGCAGCACAACGTGGTGCTCGAGGAGTACGGCGGCACCGTGCTCTCCGCCGAAATCTCGGCCAAGAGGGGCACAGGGATCGACCATCTCCTGGAGCAGATCCTGCTTCAGGCCGAGATCCTGGATCTCAAGGCCAATCCGGGTGGCAAGGGACACGGAGTGGTGCTCGAGGCTACGCTCGATCCGGGGAAGGGTCCCCTGGCGACCATACTGGTCCAGCGCGGCACCCTCAGTGGCGGTGACAACTTCATCTGCGGCAAGTTCTCCGGCCGGGTTCGGGCACTGTACGACGAACGGGGCAAAGCGGTGAAGGCTGCCGGACCCTCCATACCGGTTCAGATTCTCGGATTCGAGGGAGTTCCGGCGGCTGGAGATATCTTCGCGGTGGTCACCGACGCAAACGAGGCGCGTGACATCGCCCAGAAACGCCAGCGGCTGGAGCGAGAAGCTCAGAACCGCAGAAGCGCCAAGGGAACGTCGCTGGAAGACTTCAGCCGCGCCCTCAAGGAAGGCGAAGTCTCCACCCTCCGGATCATCATCAAGGCGGATCAAGGTGGACCAGCCGAAGCTCTGGCCGACGCGCTGGCCCAGCTGAGCACCGGCGAGGTGCGGGTCGACGTGGTGCACCGGGGCGTCGGGGCCATCACCGAAAGCGATATTCTGCTGGCCAAGGCCTCAGGGGCAATCGTCCTGGGCTTCCACGTGCGACCCGACAGCAACGCCCGGACTGCAGCCGAACGGGAGCAAGTAGACGTGCGGACCTATCGCATCATCTACGAAGCGGTCGAGGATGTTCGGAACGCGCTCGAAGGACTGCTCAAGCCGGAGGAGCGGGAAACCGTTCTCGGGGAGGCTGAGGTGCTCCAGCTCTTCAAGGTGAGCAAGGTCGGCACCATCGCCGGGTGCACGGTACGCAGCGGAACCATTCAACGGACCGCCAAGGCCCGGGTCACCCGCGACGGCACCACGGTGTACACCGGCTCGCTCTCCAGCCTCAAACGCTTCAAGGACGATGTGCGAGAGGTCCGGGAAGGTCTCGAGTGCGGCATCGGAATCGAGAACTTCAACGATCTCAAAGTGGGCGACCGGATCGAGTCGTTCCGGATGGAAGAGATCAAGCGGACGCTGCAGCCGGCTGCGGGTGAGCTAGGAGCTCGGAGCTGATTGTCGCCATTACCACCTGGGAGCTTCACCTCCCCGCCTGCCATTCCCTGAAGGAAAAGCGGGGGGTGCTGAAGCCGCTGACTGCCGGCTTGCGCCGGAGCTTGAACCTGTCGGTGGCGGAAATCGGACACCAGGATCTGTGGCAGCGGGCGGAAATTGCCTGTGCCGCCATCGGAAGTGCCCGGACAGTCGTGGACGAGACCTTGCGCGCGGCCGATCGGATGGTGGAGGAAGCCGATGGCGTGCGCATTGTCGATACCGTGACGGTGTACCGATGAAGGGCTCGTCCCGTCGGCCGGAGCAGATGGCCGAAACGCTGAGACAGGTGATCACCGACGGGCTGACCCGCGAAGTCCGCGATCCGCGGGTCGGTTTCGTCACCATCACCGGCGTGTTGGTCACCAATGATCTGTCCCACGCTCGGGTCATGGTCAGCGTTCCCGGCGAGGAAACCGAGAAGGCGCGGGCGCTGGAAGGATTGCAGAGCGCTGCCGGCTTCCTCAGATCTCGGGCGGCCCGGGCGCTGACGACGCGTACGGTGCCCGAGCTGCACTTCGAGCTGGACCGCGGGCTGGAGCATGCCGCCCGGATCAACGAGTTGTTGAACACGATTCGGCAGGAGGATCCGGACTGATCGGAGCGGTTCTGGTGGACAAACCGGTCGGGCCGACCTCCCACGATGTGGTGCAGCGGGTGAGGCGAGCGCTGAAGACCCGAGCGGCAGGGCACACCGGTACCCTCGATCCGTTCGCTAGTGGTCTCCTGGTGGTGCTCGTCGGACGGGCCACCCGGCTGGCCCGTTTCGTAGAGGGCCAGCCCAAGCGCTACCTGGCCACTGCGCGCCTCGGAATGCAGACCGCGACCGATGATCTCACGGGCGAGGTCATTGCCCGCTTCCCCCACCCAGAGTCGGTCCCCGAGGTGCGGCTGCGAGAAGAGCTGGCGACGTTCCTCGGACAGCACCCGCAGCGTCCTCCCGCCTTCTCGGCCAAGCGGGTCGCCGGAGAGCGGAGCTACCGGAGGGCCCGGCGCGGTGAGCTGATGGAGCTGGCGGAAGTTCCGGTCACGGTGCATGACATCGAGCTGGTGGAGTATCGTCCACCCGATCTGTGCTTTCGTGCCGTTGTCAGTCCCGGCACGTATGTGCGTGCCCTCGCCCGCGATCTGGGCAATCAGCTTGGGGTCGGTGCCCACCTGACCGCCTTGCGGCGCGAGGCCATCGGGTCGCTCGGGGTCGAAGACGCGGTGCCGATGGATCAGCTCGGTCCGGCTGCGCTGCTCAGCCCGCAGTCGGTGCTTCGCGATCTGCCCAGCGTAGATCTGGACGAGACCGGGCGCAAAGCGGTGGTCCATGGAAGGGCGGTGAAGGACAGCGGAGCAGCGGGGCAGCGGGCCGGCGGCGCAGTTGTCGCCCTGATGGGCGGCGGAGAGCTGATTGCGGTCGCTCAGGCTCAGGATGGTTGGCTCCGTCCTACCGTCGTCCTGGACACCCCATGAGCGCAAGGCAGCTCCGCGGCCCCGCGACCTCGCTGCCCCACCTGCCCAATGGCAGCACCGTCACCGTCGGATCCTTCGATGGGGTCCATCTGGGGCACCAGGCGGTGCTCCAGGAAATTGGGCGACGGGCTCGGGCTGCCGGGCGGGCGAGCGTCCTGGTGACGTTCGATCCCCACCCGCTGGAGGTGGTGAATCCCGGCGCGGCGCCTCCTCTCCTGACTACCGGAGCGGAGCGGCTGGAAATTTTGGTGCAGTCCCCGCTTGATTACGTGCTGCTCCTGCGCTTCGATCGCTATCTGGCGGGGCTCACGCCCGAGGTTTTCGTGCGCGACGTTTTGCTGGAGCGGTGTGCAGTTCGGGAGCTGGTGATAGGACACGACCATGGGTTTGGTCGGGGAAGAAGCGGGGACGTTGAGACCCTGCGGCAGCTGGGCGCGGTCGAGGGATTCCAGGTGGACGTGGTGGACCCGGTGGATTATGCGGGACAGCACGTCTCCAGTAGCCGGATCCGCCGGGCGGTTGCCGGCGGAGATCTGTTCACGGCCGGGGCGATGCTGGGCCGTCCCTATGGCGTTGTGGGGCAGGTTGGTGAAGGAGAGCGTCGCGGCCGTACTCTCGGCGTGCCTACGATCAATCTGACCGGGGTGTCCCCTCGTAAGCTCCTGCCGCCCGATGGAGTGTATGCCGTGGCCGTCGAGTGGCGGGAGGGCCGCGCGGAAGGCATGATGAGCCAGGGACCCCGTCCCACATTCCAGGATGGACGGCGCACGCTCGAAGCTCACCTCTTCGACTTCAGCGGCAATCTGTACGGTGAGTGGGTCCGGATCGAATGGGTGGAGCGTTTGCGGGACATTGAGCGCTTCGAAACCATCGAGCAGCTGAAAGCGCAAATGGAGCAGGATCGTCAACACGCCCTGGCGGTGCTCGCCGGGCGCCGTTCAACACCTAGCCGCGTCTCGCACGCCTGAGAGTCTGATACCGCATGTTCGCCTCAATTCGCTCCCGACTCATTCTGATTGCCGCACTGGTGGTCGCCTCGGTCTACTTCCTGTTCCCCAGGAATGTGACGATCCGCGAGCGCGGTCCCAACGGGGTCATGCGCGACACCGTGGTGACGCGGGTGCCGCTGAAGCGGGGGCTCGATCTTCAGGGCGGGATGCACCTGGCCCTGGAGTTGGATCAGTCCAAGCAGGTCTCCGCCGACCCGAAGAAGGATCTGGATCTGGCTTTAACGGTGCTGCGGAAGCGGATCGACGAGTTCGGGGTCGAAGAGCCACTGGTGCAGAAGGTGGGAGACAATCGGATCGTCGTCGAGCTGGCGGGAATTACCGATCCCGCCCGGGCCAAGGGCATCGTGCAGCGAAGCGCGTTCCTCGAGTTCAAGATTACCAATGAGACCGGCGCACTGGAGAAGGCCCTGCCGGCCATGGACCGGACTCTCAAGAGCCTGGGAATCAAGGGACAGGCCCAGCCGGAAAAGCCCTCCGCCGTGCAACAGCTGCTGGGAGGTGACACCTCCAGCGCCACTCCCAAGGACAGCACCCGGCCCGACACGACTCGCAAGGGCAAGAGCCGCAAGGATGCCACTGCTCGAGACAGTGCGGCGCAGGACACCACGCCGGTGCCCGGCGGTGTGCTCAGCGGACTGATTCAGCCTGCGGGCGCTGGTGGCGTGCCGGGCGAATATGCCGTCCCCGAAACTGCCTTTCCCCGGGTCGACAGCCTCCTCAACCTGCCCGCGGTGGCCCGCCAGCTGCCCCGAGGTGTGGTGCTGCGGTGGAGCTCCGCTCCTACCAGCGTCGGGGTCCAGCCGGTGCGCTTCCTCTACGCCCTCGACGATAAGAGCATCGTCACCGGGGCGAATCTGGTGAACGCCCAGGCTCAACTCGATCCGTTGACCAATGGTCCCATCGTCACCTTCGAGCTGGACCGGGCGGGAGGACGCCGGTTCGGTGACGAGACCGGGAAGCACGTGGGCGACTACATGGCCATTCTGCTGGACGGCAGAGTGCAGGGAAGACCCCCGGTGATTCAGAGCCGGATTGGGCGTAACGGACAAATCACCCTGGGTGGCAAGAGCTTACAGGAGGCACAAGACCTCGCCTTGACCCTCAAGGCCGGCGCCTTGCCCATTCCGCTCAAGATCGTGGAGGAGCGCCAGGTCGGGGCCAGTCTGGGCAGCGACTCGATTCGGAAGGGTATCACCGCCGGCCTGGTCGGAACCGCGATGGTGATCCTGATCATGCTGGTGTTTTACCGGCTAAGCGGGGCACTGGCCGTGGTCGCGCTCGCACTGTACATCCTGTTTACCTTAGGCGCGCTTTCCATGGTCAACGCTACCCTTACCTTGCCGGGTCTGGCGGGCATCGTGTTGTCGATCGGCATCGCGGTAGACGCGAACGTGTTGATATTCGAGCGGATTCGAGAAGAGCTGATGCACGGCAAAACCGTCCGGCTCGCCATCGACGAGGGATTCAAGCATGCCATGAACGCCATCGTCGACTCCAACGTCAGCACGGTGTTGACCGCTCTGTTCCTGTTCCAGTTCGGCACCGGACCGGTGAAGGGCTTCGCTGTCACTCTCATCATGGGTATCATTGCCTCGATGATTACCGCGGTGTTCGTGACCCGGACGTTCTTCATGATCTGGCTGAACCGGCGGCCCGCCCTGTCAACTCTGAGTATTTGATATGCTGCGACTATTCAGCAACGCCAACTACGATTTCATCGGGGTGCGGCGCTACGCGTACATCATTACTGCCGCTGTGCTGCTGCCCGGTCTGCTTTTCCTGCTCATCACCGGGCTGAACTACAGCATCGAGTTCACCGGCGGCACCCTGCTCCAGATTCAGAGCAAGAAGGCGGTGGATGTGGCGAGTCTCCGGACGGGACTCGACCGCGAGGGTATCCATGGGGCCGAAATACAGAACTTCGGCTCTCAAAACGAGTATGTAATCCGGGCTCGTCTGGCCAAGCCGGGCACTGATGCCAACGACACCCAGGCCACGGCCAATGCGGTTCGCCACGCACTGGATCGGGTATTGGGGACGGGGAACTACACGGTGGCTCGCACGGAGGCGGTTGGTCCCAAGGTCGGCGGCGAGCTCCGGCAGAAGGCCTTCCTCGCGATCTTCCTGTCGTTTTTCGCAGTTTTGGCGTATCTCGCGTATCGCTTCGAGTGGCGCTTCGGCCTGGCGGCGGTGATCGCCACTGCTCACGACATTCTGGCCACTATTGCCTTCATCGGGATCATGCGGCTGGAGGTGAGCCTCACGGTGGTGGCCGCAGTGCTGTCGATGGTAGGGTATTCGCTCAACGACACGATCATCATCTTCGACCGGGTGCGGGAAAACCTGCACAAGCACAAGCAGGAGCGATTCGCCCAGATTCTGAATCGCTCGATCAATGAAACGCTGCCCCGAAGCGTGCTGACCCATGGCACCACCATGGCGAGCTTGATTGCTCTGACCATCTTCGGCGGCGAGGTAAT
>DASUVR010000066.1:0-4338 GCA_036378855.1 Gemmatimonadales bacterium
CTTCGACGATGGAACGCCGATGGGCTCGCGGACGAACGAGGAATGCCGGATCGATTCGATCGCCCAGAGCTGGAGTGTGATAGCAGGCGGTCAGGCGGGCGGTCGGTCAGGCGGGCGGGTGGCTAGACCGGCGGACCGCCCGACCGGCCGACTGCCCGACCGCCCGACCGTCGCCATGGCCTCTCTGGAGAAGTATCTGGTTCGCGAGGATGCCCGGCTGCTCATGCTGCTCACTCCGCCATTCGACAAGACCGAGAAAGATCCCGGATATATCAAAGGCTACCTGCCGGGCGTACGGGAGAATGGGGCGCAATACACTCACGCGGCGCTGTGGGCCGTGCTGGCAACCGCGCTCCAGGGCAACGGAGACCGGGCCTTCGAGCTGTATCAGATGATCAACCCGCTGACTCACGCGCGCACGCCGGAAGAGGTCGAGGTCTACAAGGTCGAGCCGTATGTGGTGGCTGCCGATGTGTACACCGCAGACGGCCAGTTGGGACGGGGCGGATGGACCTGGTACACCGGTTCGGCGAGCTGGATGTACCGGGTGGGACTGGAGGGCATTCTCGGCTTCACCAAGCGGGGTGACCAGCTGACCATAGAGCCGAGAGTCCCTGCTTCGTGGCCAGCCTATACCATGGAATACCGCTACGGCGCGAGCGTCTATGTGATCACGGTGCACAACGAGGAAGGATTATCCGGTGGAGCGGTGGAGCTTGTCATCGACGGAGCTCCGTCGGCCGACGGCTGGATTCGCCTGCTGGATGACGGCGCTCGGCACGAGGTGAGCGTGCACCGGGTGAGTAGCCAGGTCTCGCAGCCGGAGGAGGTCGCCGCGGACGATAATAGATAGTAGAGGGCGACCCACCTCCGTCTGACCCCCGACCCCGTTGGGCAGGCTTCTTGCGACCCCGCCCCACTGCACTTAGTTGCCGCATCCCAAAAACAAGACAGACGAACAGGTCCCGGTAACCTGGAGCCTCTACCGGCTCCTCACCGGATGGTTACGCAGTCTGACAGTCAACCCGCGGAGGCGTGCCGTGAAGCTGGTTGCCGGACATGCTGTTACCGGTGCACTGCTCCAAGCCATGGAACCGGCGAAAGCCACCGCAGCTCCCGTCCTGAAGAGCCGTCCTTCCGCTCCCGCCTACAGCCGGGTGCTAATGGTCGCACCCCAGCCATTCTACGAGGATCGGGGGACTCCGATCGCGGTTCGCCAGGTGGTGGAGGGACTGAGCCAGCTCGGATATTCGGTCGATCTCCTCACTTATCCGGTTGGCAGCGAGATCCAGGTACCGGGCGTGCGCCTGATGCGGACGGCAAATCCGTTTCGATTCAAGAGCGTTCCCGTAGGTCTTTCGCTGAAGAAACTCCTGCTGGACATCCCCCTCACATTGGCGATGCTGTCTCGCCTTCGCACCGGTGCATACTCTTGCATTCACGCCGTCGAAGAGGCGGCTTTCCCCGCCGTTCTGTTGGGTCGGCACTACAAAGTGCCGGTGATCTACGACATGCAGTCCAGCCTTCCCGAGCAGCTCGCCACACATCCCGGGTTAGGTGCCACACCCGTCCGCTACCTGTTGGATCAGCTGGAATCGTGGCTACTGCGACGAGCCGACCTGGTAGTCAGCAGCGCCGGACTGGCGAGCCGGGTACGTGAAGTCGCTCCGCAAACTCCGCTGCATGAGTGGCAATACCCGAGCGTCATGGTTCCCGCCGCACGAGGTGACACGGAGCGGCTTCGGCGACGTCTCGGTATTCCATCGGGCCGGCCGGTTGTGCTCTATGGCGGAACCTTCCAGAGCTATCAGGGACTGGGACAGCTGATCGAAGCCATCCCGGCGGTTCGGGCCGTGGTGCCGGATGCCACGTTCGTCCTGGTAGGAGCGGAGAACGGAACCGGTGCGGCGGTTCGAGCTCAGGGAGCCGCGCTGCTCCAGTCGGGAGCCTTGCATGTCATCGATCGCCAACCACGCCACGAAATACCCGGCTACCTGGGTCTCGCCGACGTATTGGTCTCGCCCCGCTCCTACGGCGGCAACCTTCCTCTCAAGGTCTTCGACTACCTGGCGGCGGGCCGACCCATCGTTGCCACCGATATCCCGACGCATCGTACCGTGCTCAACGAAGACCGGGCGGTACTCGTGCCCACCCAGAGCAGCGAGATCGCGCAAGGCATCCTGAGTCTTCTGCTGGACCCGTTGCGCGCCGACCGGCTGGCTCGTGCCGGCCGCCGGTACGCGGAAGAGCACCTCGGCTGGGCGAAATTCGTTGACTCCCTGGGCACCCTGTACCAGGTGGTGCACCAGCATGTGCCCGCGAAGGCGGCCTGAGCTGATCGTGCCCCGCGCCAATATCGTCTCCGTGATCATTCCGGCCCGCAATGAAGCCCGCGGTATCGCCGCGGTAATCCAGGCCGTCCAGGCACAGCGTCCTGCCGGCTGGGATCTCGAGATCATCGTGGTGGATGACGGATCGTCCGACGCGACGGCGGAAAGGGCCCGGGCCGCCGGCGCACAAGCCTTGGTACTCGAGTCCGGGATCGAGGGAGGAAATCCGGCACGAGCCCGGAATCTCGGAGCTGCCGCGGCCAAGGGCGATCCCATCGTTTTTCTCGACGCCGACTGCATTCCCGAGTCAGGCTGGCTCACCCGCTTGCTGGTGGCGCATGAGGCCGGAGCAGCGGTGGTCGGGGGTGCGTTGGATCTGCCGCAGGGTATCTCCCTCACGGCCCGCTGCGACTACTACTGCGGGTGGTATCACGTCCACTCCAAGCGACCCTCAGGGGCAGTTCCCAACCATCCCCCGGGCAACTTGAGCGTGCGCCGCCAGGTGTTTGCCCTGAGTAGCGGCTTTACCGAGCAGCAACCGGTAGCCTATGCCCATGAGGAGCTGGCCTGGCAGGGAGAAGTGCAGCGGTCGGGCGGTGCGATCGTCTTCGAGCCTGCCGCGGTGGTCCGGCATTACAACCGGCCCGGCTTCGCCAACCTGCTCAAACGGAATTACCGCTGGGGCTATAGCGCCATCGAGAGTAAGGCTGCAACCAAGGCGGCTCGAATGGCATGGCTCTATCGCTATCCCGCGCTCCTGGTAGCAGCCAGCATTCCCCTCGCCATCGCCAGCACCGGCTACATCGTCGGCTGCTGGCTGCGGGCCGGTGTCGCGGAGCCACTGCTGATGTTGCCCGCGGTTCTTGCCGCCCGGCTGGCCTACTCGATGGGCCTCGCCGCTGGAGGAGTGCGATGGATTCGCTACGGAACGCTCGCTCCTGCCACCAGGGCTCGTTGGGAATGATCTCGCCCACCATCACGGCAGCGATCTGTACTCGGAACCGCCCACTCCAGCTGGCGCGGGCGCTCGACTCGCTGCTGGCTCAGTCGCTGGCGCCGGCCGAGATCATGGTGGTGGACAATTCGCCATCTGATGAGGCGACCGCCAGGCTGGTATCCGAGCGCTTCTCCGGAGTCCGCTATCTGCGCGAGCCGGTGCCCGGGCTCGACTTTGCCCGCAACCGGGCACTGCGAGAGGCCACCGGCGACATCGTGGCTTTTCTCGACGACGATGCCGTGGCGGACCGGGACTGGTGCCGGGCACTACAGCGGGTGTTCGAGTCTGCTCCCGACATCGCGGTATGCACCGGAAGGGTCGAGCCGCTGATTCTCGCGAGCCCGGGACAGCTGTTGTTCGAGTTGAACGGCGGGTTTTCCCGGGGTAGCCGCCGGATCCGGCTGCCCGACCATGCTGCCGAACGGCTCCATGGCTGGCCGGTGCCGCTGATCGCCTGGGCCATCAGCGTGGGCTGCGGCTGCGCCTACGCGGTCAGGCGCAAGGTGGCCCTGCAATTGGGCGGCTTCGACGAGGCACTCGACCTGGGGGGCGCACTGCCCGGAGGGGGAGACCACGATCTCCTGTGGCGCGCACTCCAGTCAGGCTGGAGAGTCGAATACGAGCCGGATGCGGTGGCCTGGCACGAGCACCGTCAGGAGGCCGAGGCCGCGTATGAGCAGATCATCGGACATCAACGAGCCCTGCTCGCCTTTCTGTGCAAGCAGGTATCGCACTCTTCTCTCCGGGGCGCGGTGCCTCTGCTGGTCTATCTGAGCTGGCGACTGCTGAAGCCAGGCGTACGGCTGGTGCGGCGCGGTTTGGGTCACGATCCACTCCCCATCGCGGTGCTGCTGCGGATGTGGGGCAACTGCTTCATGGGCCTCGGCGCCTATCCCCGTGCCAGCCGGATCGCCAGAACCCGGCGGGAGCAATACGCCTCATGAGCGTCCCATTCCAGTTGGCTCGTCCGGCCGCTTCGGCGGAGGCGCCCTTCCGGTTAGGGCAGCTGTG
>DASUVR010000067.1:0-2187 GCA_036378855.1 Gemmatimonadales bacterium
CTACCGCCGTCATCGAGCGAGACAAGCTTGGCGGGGTATGCGTCAATATCGGCTGCATCCCGACCAAGGCGCTGCTGCATAGCGCCTATGTCGCCAACCTGGTGAGTCACGACGCCAAGGACCTGGGTGTCGAGGTCGGCACCGTCAAGACCGACTATGGTGTCGCGATGCGTCGTTCGCGCCGCGTCTCAGAGCAGAACTCCAAGGGCGTCGATTTTCTCATGAAGAAGCACAAGGTCGCTGTGATCAAGGGCAGCGGCGTGCTCGGGCCCAATCGCACCGTGAAGGTAGGAAAGGACGAGTATCAGGCCAAGAAAGCACTGGTCATTGCCACAGGATCCCGGGTCAAAGGCATACCCCAGATTGGACTCGAGATCGACAAGAACTCAGTGATCAGCTCGGATGAAGCGCTCTTCCTGGAGAAGCCCCCCGCCACCATGGCCATCGTGGGGGCTGGTGCGGTTGGCTGCGAGTTTGCCGACATCTTCAACGCGTTCGGCACCAAGGTGACTTTGATCGAGGTGCTTCCGCGAATTCTGCCTCTGGAAGACGCCGAGGCCTCCGACACCCTCACCAAGAGCTACAAGAAGCGCGGGATCGAGGTACGGGCGGGCGTCAAGGTCAAGAAGGCCACGGTGGCCAAGGATAAGGTGTCGCTCGAGCTCGAGAGCAACGGCAAGAGCGAGTCGATCCAGGCCGAAAAGGTGCTCATGGCCGCGGGCCGGGCAGTCAACACCGAGAACCTGGGGTTGAAGGAGGCCGGCGTACAGCTCACCGACCGAGGCTTCATCAAGGTGAACCCGGCGACACTCGAGACCAGCGCGTCAGGCATCTACGCTATCGGGGACGTTGCCGGTCCTCCCATGCTGGCGCACAAGGGTAGCCGCGAGGGTGTCGTGGTGGCCGAGCTGGTGGCGGGGCATCATCCGCAGCCCATTATGTACGACAACGTGCCCAGTGTCACCTATTGTCACCCGGAAGTGGCCAGCATCGGGCTCACCGAAGATCAAGCCAAAGAGCGGAAGCTGGACTACCAGGTAGGACGGTTTCCCTTCAGCGCCAATGGCCGGGCCCGCACCGCGAACGAGACTGAAGGGTTCGTCAAGATTATCCGGGACCGGAAGTACGGCGAAATTCTGGGGGCTCACATCGTCGGCAGCCACGCTTCAGAGATAATCCACGAGTTGGCGGTTGCCCGGCAGAACGAATACACAGTCGAGGAAGTGGATCTGGCCATTCACGCACACCCCACCCTCTCCGAAGCGATTGCCGAAGCGGCACTCGACTCGATGGGGCGGGTGCTGCACATCTAGGCTGAACGCGAGGACCTGGTGAACGGTCCTTTCGCATTCGTCGTGAGCGGGGTTGGGGCCGGCGCGTTGATTGGGCTGGCCATCATCAGCGGGATAGTTCTCGGGGTGGACTCGTTGCGCTCCGGCAGCCAGGCCCCGCAGCTGAATACCTCATTTTACCTGCTGGTGATTGGAACCCTCGTGGGACTCTTCGCGGCCGGGTTCTCCGCCTGGCGGCTGCTGGCGCCGGTCGGATCGGTCTATCGGCGCGGCGCCCTCTCCATCGTTTGCTCCTTTGCGACCGTTCTGCTGATGCTGATTTGCATCCCCGTGCACCAGCTGCTTGGCCGCCCCGGCCTGCTCGGCCTGATACTCATCAGCAGTCTGATCGCTGCGCTCCTGGCGCATCGGGCCAGGCGTCTGGCGATCGGCCCGTGAGCCGCCGGTTGGTGGTGCAGGAGCTGGGGTCCCGGCCCTACGCCGAGGTGCTGGAGCTGCAGCGAAGCCTGGCGCGGCGGCGGATTACCGGGGAGCTGGGAGAGGATCTGCTCCTCCTCGTCGAGCACGAACCGGTGGTGACGCTGGGTCGCGGAACCCAGCCCCAAAGCCTACCACTTAGTGCCAGCGAGCTGAATCGCCGTGGAGTGCAGCAGTACGAGGTCGAGCGAGGGGGAGATGTCACCTTCCATGGTCCGGGGCAGCTGGTTGGCTATCCCATTCTCGACCTGCGGGAGCACCGGGAGGATCTCCACTGGTATCTCCGCACCCTGGAGGAGGCGCTGATCCGGGGGCTCGAGGCCCTGACCATTCCCGCGGAACGCAACCCAGGCTTGACCGGGGTTTGGACCAGAGGGCGCAAGATCGCGAGCATCGGCATACACGTGAAGCAGTGGGT
>DASUVR010000068.1:0-2309 GCA_036378855.1 Gemmatimonadales bacterium
CAGGCCGCCATTACCGAGCCGGGGTCGGCCGCCCGCACGCCGCCCTCACCGGCGAGCCGGGCCGCGACGAGGTCGATCATTCCTTCCCGCAGGTAGCCCAATGCCTGAGACGCGCCTCTTACCCGGAAGGGAACTACAGCGACCAGGTTGGGATCGACCACGATTTTCGGACGCGGCCACCATAGGTACGCCGCCATGACAGCTAGCCCGAGGGCCGCCGCTAGCGGCACAATGATTCGGCGGGCACTCCGCCGCCGAGGCAGGGCGGGGGACGCCGCCACCCCATCACCAGCTCTGGTCAGTGCTTCGGCGAACTCGCCCGCGGTGGCAAAGCGGTCGGCGGGAACCTTGGCCAGCGCCCGGGTCACGCTCTGCTCCACCGGCGCCGGTATCGTGTCGCGAACCGTCCGGAGCGGGGGAACCGGATCGATTGCGTGGCGCGCGAGCAGCTGCTGCGCGGTGGCCCCGACGAATGGCGGCTGCCCGGCGAGCATCTCGTAGAGCACGCAACCGAGCGCGTACAGATCACTGCGCCCGTCGAGGTCACGGCTGGCGGTAGCCTGCTCCGGACTCATGTAGGCCGGAGTTCCCAGTGCCAGCCCGGTCTCGGTGAGGCGGTCCTCCCCGGCAGCACTGATCGCCCGCGCCACTCCGAAGTCCGCCACCACGGCCTGGTCACTCTCCAGCAGGATGTTTTCCGGCTTGATGTCGCGATGGATGACCCCGTGGCCGTGAGCGTAGCCGAGCGCGCCCAGCACCTGGATGGCGATCCGTACTGCCCGGTCGACCGGAAGCTGGCGCTCGCGCGACAGCAACTGCCGGAGCGACTCGCCTTCCACGTAGGGCATGGTGTACCACAACCGGCCCGCGGTCTCGCCCGAATCGTGGACCGGGAGGATGTGCGGATGGCGCAGCCGGGCGGCGATCCTGATCTCCAGCAGAAACCGCTCCGGTCCGAGCGACGCCGCCAGTTCGGGCCGCAGAACCTTGAGGGCGACGGGTCGGTCGTGCCGGATGTCGTGGGCGAGGTAGACGGTGGCCATGCCGCCGCGTCCCAGCTCTCGCTCCACGCGATAGCGGTCGGTCAGCGCGGCCGCGAGCGGGTCATCAGACATCTCGCCTGGATTTCTCTTCTGGGCTGCCACTATCTTGAGTCACCCCTACTGAAGTCAACTCGATTGCTCCTCATGACCCACTCCGTACCGGACACCGCGCCGGGATCCTCGCTCAACCTGCCTCCGTGTGTCCGTGAAGACGGATGCCACGTGCTCCTGGTGGATGATGAGCGCGCCGTTCGGCGTTTCGCCTCGAGGGTACTGCAGCAGGACGGCCATATCGTGCACGAAGCCGCCGACGGAGCTGAAGCGCTGGAGTTGATCGAGAATAATTCCGTGCCGGTCGAGCTGGTGGTCTCTGACATTATCATGCCCCGGCTCAACGGCGTCGACCTGATGAAGGCGATTGCAGCTGCCCGTCCCGAGATCCCGGTAATTCTCATGTCGGCGTATGCTCAGGGTGAGCTGGCGAACATGGGAGTGCTGGCACCCTGCGGCGTGGTGCCCAAGCCCTTTCCGGCGGAGCGTCTGCTGGAGGAAGTCCGCCGCTGTCTCAGCAAGCGGCCTTGAGCGAGGGTCACACTAACGACCCACGCGATAATGATCGAACTCCCAGTGTAGCTCCTTATTCAGCTCTGCCGCCACTTCTTCCCAGGTCGGCCGCACGCAGTGAGCCAGCAGCAAGGCCAACGCCTGAGTCATCGTCTCCCAGCTGAACTCCTCCAGAATCAGGTAACCGCGCCCCCAAGTGGGTCCCACGGAGCGCCGAAGATAGGCCGGAGTTACCGCGGTGAAGCCAAAGGCCTCTGCTCCTTCGGCGCCTCTCGGGCCGATGAGTGCCTGGAACGGCACGGCGCAATCTGCTGGATTTATCGGCATTGTGGGGGGCGCTAGATCTGGGCTCAGTAAATGGCGGAGCTCGGGATGAACCATGTTATGCCTCGTCGTGAACTGCTCGTCACCAACTGGCAGTAATCGGAGAGGGTTTGAACCCCCGGAAGATCAGGTAGACGCCGAGCGAGAGCTCCCATATGGCGATAGGCACCGCCGCAACCGCGGCCGGACGGCTGATTGCGCTGATCCGGCCGGCCAGAATAGCGAACCATGACGCGACGAGCAGAGCCGCTCCGATGAATCCCAGGACGGGGAGCCAGCGGGGCACCAGGCGCGACTGATACAACAGGGAGCCGAGCAGCACGCCATTGACAGCCGGGATGAAGCTCTGGCCGAAAAAGAACGTCCACTGGTACTGAG
>DASUVR010000069.1:0-6703 GCA_036378855.1 Gemmatimonadales bacterium
ACGTGGAGCAGCGAGCCGTGTCTATGCGGGTGAATGTGGAAGTATCCCGAGTGCCAGCGGTACAGCAACCTCAGCGCAAACAGGACAATGAGCGCTCCGATCAACACCTCCGCCCCGCGCTGAACCGGCTGGGGCAGCAAACGGCTGAAGAGCACCACCGGCACGCCGAACAGGAACAGCGTGGTGGCGTGTCCCAGGCCCCACGCCAGACCGAGCAATCCGGCTTGTCGCACTCCGCCCTGCCGCTGATTCAGCAGCAGGGTGGACACCGCGGCTAGATGATCTGGATCGAGAGCGTGACGCAGCCCGAGTACCAGCGCAATAATCAGGGGGAAATTCACCGGGACATTATACCCTCCCCCCGGTCGAAAATCACCGACATGGCCCGAAGCCGCCGGATAGATTCCCGCCCATGAGCACTAACCGCTTGAGCCAATCGCCCTCAGCCTACCTGCAGTCCGCCGCTCATCAGCCGATTCATTGGTATCCCTGGGGCCCGGAGGCCTTTGCCGCCGCCGAAGCCGGCGACCGGCCGGTGCTGCTCGATATTGGTGCCGTGTGGTGCCATTGGTGTCACGTCATGGATGGTGAGTCGTACGAGAACCCCGAGCTGGCCGCCTTCCTCAACGACAACTTTATCTGCATCAAGGTTGACCGCGACGAGCGACCCGATGTGGACGCGCGATATCAACGCGCGGTGCAGATGCTGACTCAGCAGGGCGGCTGGCCATTGACCGCGTTTCTCACGCCCGGGGGTGAGGTGTTTTTCGGCGGCACCTACTTTCCCCCGGATGGAAAGTTCGGGAGACCCGGCTTTCGCACCGTCCTCGCGAGTGTCCTTGATGCCTACCACAGCCGCAGGGATCAGGTCCAGGCGCAGGCCCAGGCGATCCGACGGGCTCTCGATGAGCAGCTGAACGAAGCGGCTCCAGGCGAGGTGTCGCCCGCACTGCTGGATCGGGCCGTCTCCCAAATGGCCGACGCTTTCGACCGGGTGAACGGAGGCTTCGGCAGCCAACCGAAGTTTCCCCACCCCGGAGCGCTCAGTCTTCTGCTGCTTCGCTGGTACGACCAGCCATCAGACCAGGTCCGGACCATCATCGATCGAACCCTTCAGGGAATGGCCCGCGGTGGTATGCACGATCAGCTCGGTGGCGGCTTTCATCGATACAGCGTGGACGAGCGGTGGATCGTGCCCCACTTCGAGAAGATGTCCTACGACAACTCGGAACTGCTCAAGGTCTATGTGGACGCGTATGCGATCTTCGGGACCGAGGAGTACGCCGACGTGGCCCGGGGTATCGTGCACTGGGTGCGAGAGGTCGCCTCCGATCCCGCAGGCGGCTATGCCGCCAGTCAGGATGCCGATGTCGGGCTGGAGGACGACGGCGACTATTTCACCTGGACTCGGGAGGAGGCAGCGGCGGTCCTGACTCCGGAGGAGCTGGACGTCGCCGCCGATTACTACGATATCGGCACGGCGGGCGAAATGCACCACAATCCCGGCAAGAACGTGCTGTTCGTGGCCGCAACGGTTCCCCAGATCGCCCTCCGCACCGGCCGAAGCGAGCAGGAAACCGAGCTGCTGCTGCGAACGGCGCAGAGCAAGTTGCGCCTCGAGCGTGATCGCCGGCCGGCTCCGTTCGTGGATCGCACCCGTTACACCGGATGGAATGCCATGATGGCCTCCGCCATGCTCCGTGCGGGTGCGGTCCTGGCTGACGAATGGGCCAGCGGTCACGCTCTGCTGACATTGCAACGCATCAAGCAAGAGAACGAGAGTCCCGATGCCGTCGCCCATACGCCCGGAGGCGTCACCGGACTGCTCGACGATCAGGTCCAGACCTCGGCAGCGGCACTCGACGCCTACGAGGCAACCGGAGATCGCGAGTGGCTGGACTGGTCGCTCGAGATTATGGAGCGTGTCTGGTCGGATTACTGGGACCGGGAAGAGGGCGGCCTCTTCGACACCGCCAGCGGCCGCAGCGACCAGGCCGGTCTGCTGCCGGCCCGCGCCAAGCCGGTGCAGGATACACCCACGCCTTCCGCCAACGGTGTGGCCGGCGTGGTCGCGCTACGGCTGCACGCGCTTACCGGCCGGCCCGAGTGGCAGGAGCGCGCGACGGCAGTTCTCGCCGCGTTTGCCGGGCGTGCCGCCGAATTGGGACTGTACGCTGCCAGCTACCTGTTGGCGGTCGATTGGCAGGTCAACCCGGTAACTCACCTGGTTGTGGTGGGCAACCACCATGACCCTGGGGTGCAGAACATGCACCTGGCTGCCCTCGCGGGCTTTGTTCCTCGCCGCGCGGTGCAACTGTTGGCCCCTGACGCGGCCACTGGTGAAGGTCTCCCGCCTGCACTCCAGGGCATGCTGGCCGCCGGCCAATATCCCCGCGGGTACGCCTGCACCGGGAACAGCTGTTCTCCGCCAGCTGGAAATCCCTCGGCGTGGCAAGCCACTCTGGAGTCGCTTCGAGCCGCCTTTACGGCGTAAGGGTGGATTAAATTAGCTCCAGCAATTCCACCCAGGAGAAAGCGTCCATGCCGAAGACCGCTACCATTCAGACGAGCAAGGGAACCATTGTGGCCGAGCTGTTCGACCAGGAGGTTCCCGGCACGGTCCAGAACTTTGAGAAGTTGGCCAACAGCGAGTTTTACGACGGCACCCGGTTCCACCGGGTGATCCCCAACTTCATGATTCAAGGCGGCGATCCGCTGTCCAAGGACCCCAACAACTCGCGGGTGGGGACCGGCGGGCCCGGCTATAAGATCAAGTGTGAAACCCACCTCAATACCCACAAGCACACCGCCGGCACCCTTTCCATGGCCCACGCCGGCAAGGATACCGGCGGCAGTCAGTTCTTCATCTGCCACAGCCCCCAGCCGCATCTCGACAAGGTTCACACGGTCTTCGGCCAGGTCACCCAGGGCATGGACATCGTGAATTCGATCCGTCAAAACGACGTCATCACATCCATCCGGGTCAACTGAGCTGCATCTCGATTTTGCCGTGGTGGCTGATTACGCCCTGATCGATCAGCAGGGCAAGCTGAGCGTACTCGGCATCTTTCAGCACGTCTGGCTCTCCAACTTCCCGGCGGTGTATCCCCGCACCCACCTGGTGCTGCGGGTCCGGGGCCGGCGCACCGAGATCGGGGTGCATACCATCAGAATCCGGTTCGTTGACGAGGGAGGAAACGAGTTGCTGGGGGGAGAGGGCACCGTCCAGTTCGGCGAGCCGCCGGCTGGAGTGGTGGATGTCGAGGCCGGAGCGGTGCTGGTGTTCGACGTTCCCCTGCCGCGCCCGGGCCAGTATGCTTTCGAGATCAGCCTGGACGGCGAGCTGGCCAGCCGGGTGGCGCTCTCGGCCGGCTATCCCCAGCAGCCTCAGCAATGACGGAAAACCGAATGGTCACCCTGACGCGCGACGAAGCAGTTGAGCTCATGCAGGAGTACACCGCATCGGACGCGCTCCGAAAGCACATGTATGCGGTGGAGATCGCCATGAGGGCCATGGCCGAGCGCGCCGGGGAGGACCCGGATGAGTGGGGACTGGTGGGTCTGCTTCACGACTTCGATTATGAGCGCTATCCCAACCAGGAACATTCAGCTACCGAAGGACATCCTTCCGAAGGCGTTCGGCTGTTGGCGGCCCGTGGTCTTCCCGAGCTGATGCAGCGGGCAATTCTGGGTCACGCCACTTACTGCAGGGTTCCTCGCGACACCCCAATGGCGCGGGCGCTCTTTGCGGTGGACGAGCTGGCCGGGTTCCTGGTGGCGTGCGCCCTGGTCCGCCCTTCGCGCAGCCTGCAGGATCTCGAGGTCTCCAGCGTCAAGAAGAAGCTCAAGGACAAGGCGTTTGCCCGCGGCGTGAGCCGGGAGGACGTGCTGCACGGAGCAGCGGAGCTGGGAGTCCCGCTGGACCAACACATCGCCTTCATGCTCGAGGCCCTCCGCCCTCACGAGAAGAGGCTCGGTCTGGGAGCACTGTGACCGGCCCACGGCTGATCCCGGCCGAACAGTCGGTCACCTGCGCCATCAATCGTGCAGCCGGAGGACGGCCGGTACCCGGTAACAGGGTCGACGTCCTGATCGACGGACCCGACACCTACGGGGCCATGCTCGAGGCCATCGCCCAGGCCAGGCAGTGGATTCACTTCGAGAACTACATCATCCGTAGTGATGTCGCCGGATGGCGCTTTGCCGAGCTGCTGGCAAGGCGGGCCCGGGAAGGGGTTCACGTCCGGGTGCTGTACGACTGGTTCGGGTCGATGAGTACGTCGCGGGGATATTGGCGTTACCTGCGGAAGGCAGGGGCCGAGGTGCGATCGTTCCACCCGCCGGAGCTGATCGACCTCGTGTCCAATATCTCGCGAAATCACCGCAAGTTGGTGGTAGCCGATGGGTCCCGGGCTATCCTCGGCGGGCTCTGCATCGGCTGTGAGTGGACCGGTGAGTGTCATGGCGGCGGACAGCCGTGGCGGGATACGGCCGTCGACGTGAGAGGCCCTGCGGCAGCGGTGCTGGATCAGACCTTTGTGAAGCTCTGGGAGCTCAGTGGCGGAAAGGTCCCCAGCGACCAGGTAGCCGGCGTGATTCCACCAGTGGGCGAGGCGGAAGTTCGGGTTATCAGTGGCGAGCCCGGGCGGGAGCGAGCCTACCGGGTTATCGAGCTGCTGGCGGCAGGGAGCGTGCAGCGGCTCTGGATCACCGACGCGTACTTGCTTGCGCCACCCCGGCTGTTTCAGGCCCTGCGTGACTCGGCTCGCGATGGGGTGGATGTCCGGCTGCTGGTTCCCGGCTCGAGCGATCTGCCGCTGATCCGGAACCTCTCCCGCATCGGGTACCGGGACCTCCTGCGCAGCGGAGTCCGTATCTTTGAATGGGATGGTCCCATGCTTCATGCCAAAACCATCGTGTGCGATCACCGCTGGGTGCGCGTAGGGTCGAGCAACCTGAACCCCTCGAGCCTGCTGGGAAATTATGAGCTCGACGTCTTGATTGAGGACTCGAGCCTTGCCCAGACTTTGGAAGAGCAGTTCCGCCTCGACATCGACCGGAGCCGGGAGGTAACCAGCCGGCCGGTCCGCGGGCCTAGACGGATCAGCCAGGCTTTGCCTGCGGCTCTCGCGTACCAACAGGCCGAGCGGCGGGCCGTATACCGGGGGAGTCGGCAAGAACGGCGAAGGCGGGCGGGCCTTATTCTTCGTGCGGTTGCTAGCCATGCCCGCCGCTCGGTGTTCATCCCGATCAGCGGGATCTTTGTGGCGTTGGGCCTCCTGTTCGTGGCACTCCCCAAGATTTCGGCGTACGTCCTGGCGGCACTTTGCGCGTGGCTGGCCTTGGGAGCCGGCCGCGAGGCTTTCCGTCGGCGGGTGGATCGATAGCATTGCAAATTGAAACTTTAGGCCCATCCGCCTCGTTGAGTCTGACCCTTTCGTCGAGTCCGACCTCTATGGCCATGTTCCGATCCCTGTCACTCTGTGCCGTTCTCTCCTGCGCTGCGGGAGTCGTCTCTGCCCAGCAGCGTGTGGTCACCCTGGCCGACGCGCTCCGCCTGTCCGAGCGGGTCCAGCCCGACGTCGTGCGGGCTTCCTCCGCCATTAGAACGGCTGGAGCTCAACGGCGGAATGCCTGGGGGTCCTTCCTCCCCACCCTCACAGCCAACTCTTCCGCCAACGAGTTTTACACCGAGGGCGCGCCCCGGCTCGATCCGGTTACCGGCCAGATCACCGGCGGGAACAGCAGTAACCGCAGCATCAGCACCGGCCTTTCGGCCAGCGTCGATCTGTTTACCGGGTTTCGTCGCAGGGCGGAGTTACGCTCGGCTCGTGCCGGAGAGGATGCGGCGGAAGCTTCCTTTATCGATGCCCGGTTTCAGCAGGCCCTCACGACAACCAACCAGTTCCTTGCGGCCCTGGCAGCGGGGCAGCTCCTCCGGGTTCGGGAGTCGAGTGTCAAGCGCGCCGAGGAACAGCTCAAGGTGTCGGTGGCCAAGCTCCACACCGGATCGGCCACTCGATCCGACTCGCTCAGGTCACTGGTGACCCTGGGCAACGCCCGACTCGATCAGCTCACCACCCAGACCGACCTGGCGGCGGCCGAGGCCAATCTGGCGCGCCTCATCGGCGAGACCGGGCGGGTGAAGGCGGCCGACGACTCATCCTTCTACGCGGCAGTCCCGCCACTGGACGCAACGGCGCTCCGAGCCGAGGCCGAATCCAAGTCTCCCCGGGTTCAGAGCGCCGTGGCCAATGCCGCAGCCGCCAGATCATCGGTAAGCGCTTCCAGATCGGCGTACTGGCCAACTCTGGCGCTCTCGGGGAATACCAACTGGAGTGGAAGTCAGAGCAACGACTACGACTTCCTGAACCAGAGTCAGGTGAGCCTCGGCTTTCGCTGGAATCTCTTCGATCGCTTCGACCGGGAGCTCGCAATCACGCAGCGCGAGGCGGACCGGGACGTGGCCGAGGCAACCGCAGCCGATGCCCGGCTCGGGGTGGCAGCCGACCTCGAGCTCCGGCTGGCAGAGCTGGAGGCAGCCAACTCCCGGATCGAGATCACCCGAACCAGCGTCGTCGCCGCCGGCGAGGACCTTCGCGTGCAGCAGGAACGCTACCGGCTCGGGGCCGCCACCATCGTAGACGTGCTCACGTCGCAGGAGGCCCTCAATCAGGCCGAGGTAGACGTGGTGAATGCCCGG